>JAMPFC010000028.1 GCA_023664685.1 Roseburia sp.
AAGTAGAACTGTCTCATTCCTGCAACATTGCTTCTGGAAAATCCTCTTCCGTATTCTTTATTCTTTTGTAAGATAAGAAGATAATGAGTCAATCACCTTTGAACCATATTTTGCACGTTCCTGCCCTTGCTGTTCCTGCTCGACAATATACTGTCCTAACAAAAAACTTGTAATAACTGTTAGAGAGGTAAATTCCATATCGTTTATTATATCCATTTTTTTATTATTCACAAATCTGCCTCCGATAGTAATTTTTACAATAAACTTCTTAATTTAAGTCTTTGGCAAAACAAATCGCACCGTCTAATTCATTGTACGGTGGGTAGTTATCTATGCGGTAGTATCCGAGTTTTACATACAACTTAACAGCATCCTTCATTATTTCTCTCGTTTGCAAAATCGTTCGTTGAAAACCTTGTTGTTTCGCTTTGGTTTCAATCATTTTCATCATACTAGTTGCTATATGATGACCCCTATGCTCCGGCTCTACCCACACACGTTTGATTTCAACATCTTTTTCAGAATATTTTTTTAATCCAGAACACGCAACAGGAACATCCCCAATGTAAGCAATAAGTGCTTCCTGTATACTTTCGGAAATATTGTAAGGAATAAAAGATTTTCTATTTTCAACACCGCCAACAATTTTGCTGTAATAATTTTCTGTAATCAAATAAAATTTCTGAAATGTTTTATTTGTTCCATCTGTCCACTTATAATCTATGTTAGTCAAATTTATTTCCTCATCCTTTACTCGCATTTCATTCCCCTTGTAGTTTCTTTATTTTAATAGAAAATGTTTTTCAGGGCATGGGTTATAAATGCGCCGGTATGAGGCGTGGAGATGTGTATGTTTTTTTCACATTTCCATGCCCATACCGCTGCGTATTTATCGAGCGGAAGCGCCCATGCGGGAAAAACATTTTCTATTAAATATTGCAAATCTACAAGGAAAATTACCTCTCCATAACCTCTTTAAACCTCTTGACATTCTCCCGCACATCGCCGCGGAAAATCTTTGTCCCCGCCACGATCACATTTGCGCCCGTATCCAGTACTTCATCTAAATTTCCAAGATCCACGCCACCATCTACCTCGATATCCACGTCCAAATGGTTTTCATCAATATATTTTCTAAGACGCACAATCTTGTCAAACGTATCCCTTCGGATCTTCTGCCCACCATGTCCCGGCTCTACCGTCATGACCAGTACCATATACACGTCCGGAAGAAATGGCAGGATACTCTCGATATCCGTCTGCGGTTTCACAGACACCGCCGCCTTCTTCCCATAACTTTTGATTTCTTTCAGTGTTGCCCCCAAATCTTCACACGCCTCTACATGGACAGTGATCCCGTCTGCACCCGCCTCTGCAAAGTTGCGGACATAACGAACCGGCTCATGAACCATCAGATGTACATCAAAAAAAGTATCCACGCATTTGCGGAGTCCCGCCACGACCGGCACCCCAAATGAGATGTTCTGCACAAACACGCCATCCATGATATCAATATGTATATAATCGGCACCCGCCTCACTGACTGCCTTAAGCTCCTCGCCAAGTCTGGATACATCGGCAGCGAGTATCGACGGTGATAATCTGTAGATCATAACAGTACCTAACCTTTCAATCATTAGTTATATTTTCGCCTTTCCCATTCCTTAAGTTCCTCATACATCTGAACATAATTTCCATACCTCACCGGGCTGATCTTTCCCGCATTAAACGCCTCTTTTACCTTGCAGGCCGGCTCATGGGTATGGGTGCAGCCCATAAAGCGGCACTGGCCCTCAAAGGGAATAAACTCGGTAAAATAGTATTTTAACTCTTCTTTTTCCATCTCGGGGATGCGCAAGGAACTAAATCCCGGCGTATCAAACAAATACGTCCCCTCTCCGACACAAAACAGCTCCGAATGCCTCGTCGTATGTCTGCCCCTGCCAATCTTTTCGCTGACCGCCCCGGTCTTTGAGCGTGCCTCCGGATAAATCTGGTTCAGGATACTGGACTTTCCGACGCCGGAAGGCCCTGCCAGAACGCTTGTCTTATGCTGCAGCAGTTCTCGTATGGCATCCATCCCGATTTTTTCTTTACTGCTGACAGAAAGCACCCTGCCGGCACATCCCTCGTATGTCCCTGTAAGATGCTTTTCCTCCTCTTCTGAAACAAGATCGAGTTTATTAAAACAGATGACCGTATCGACCTTCTGCCGCTCCATCATTACGAGAAAACGGTCGAGAAGGTTCAGATTCGGCATAGGATCTGCCATCGAAAAAATAATGAGTGCCTGATCAACATTTGCCACCTCCGGCCGAATCAGTCTGTTTTTCCGAGGCAGGATCTCCTGTATGTTTCCATGTTTTTTTTCTTCCAAGGTGATCTGGATGACCACATCATCTCCCACGAGGGGCTTTTTCTTTTCCCTGCGAAATCCGCCTTTTGCCCTGCACTCATAGATGCATTCCCCCTCGCCGGAATCACAGTTCACATAGTAAAATCCCCCGATGCCCTTTATGATTTTTCCGCTCTGCTCCATCAGTCAGCAACCCTCTTAAACGTAACATTGTAAGTCGCCACCTTGACACCGTCGCGGTACACGGTCAACTCACCCTGATCCGTACTGCTTCCCTCCACGTCCAATGCATATGGGAAATCATGGTATCCGAGTGAAACCTCTCTGACTGTGACCGGACTTCCTCCCGACTGTGTGAGAACAAACTTAAACATCGCTGCCGGATCGGTCTCATACTCAAATGGATTGGATATCGTCACAGAACCTTTATACGTATATGTCTGCTCTTCACCGAGACTCAACGTCACATCAATGCTTGTTCCCTCTTCGACCTGCTTGCCTCTCGCCACACTCTGTACGCATACCCGGTTCTTCTGGATAGCAGAATAATTCTTTGTCTCATTTCCGTATTTAAGCCCGACCTCCTGAAGCGCTTTTTTCGCCTCACTTCTCGTCATACCAAGAAGATTTGGCACAGTAACCATTTTAGTTTCTTTACCTTTACTTAAGAAAATCTTAATCTTAGTACCCCTAGCCACTTTTTTTCCTGCTGCCGGTTCCGTATATGCCACAAGGCCTTTTTCTACGCTGTTACTATAAACCTCCTCAGGCTGTCCGTCTTCTACCTCAAACATGCCCTGCTCAGTCAATTTCTTTCTTGCCTCATCTAACGTATCACCACTCGTACTTGGCACAGAAAACTGCTCGGCACCGCTACTTATGACAAGTTCAATCTCAGAACCTTTCTTCACAGCAGTTCCTGCTTCCGGATTTGTTCGGATCACTTTCCCCTCCTCAACATCGTCAGAAGCCTCTTCCACAATTTTACATTTAATATCTTCATTTCCAAGTTCTACGATCACGCTATCTTTTAACTGATCCGAAAAATCAGGAAGGACGTACTCGCCATCCCCGGCAGCTCCCGGTGCAGCAGTTGCACTGGCTGTTGTATTGTTATCGCCCGAATTGTCACTGGATGCACTCCCCCACAGACCGATAAATCTTCCGAGCATGTAAATCACAACAAGACCAATGATGATCGCCACTGCGATACTGCCAAACACAAGTGCCTTCTCGAGTTTGGGATCTACGTCAGACTTATTATCTTCGTCATCCATATCCTCTGCATCCTCCTCTTTTTTCATATGGTCGCCGATCGGCGGCTTAGCACTGCGGGAAGCATTTTTCAACGTATTCACATCGTCCTTTGACATAAAAATAGTTCCCCCGTTTTCATACAGGTTCCCGATCACTCCGTAGTCCCCGCTTGGATCTTGGAGAAACATCTTCAGATCAGCGATCAGGTCTGCCGCAGAAGCATAACGGAGTTCCGTCTTTTTCTGCATACATTTATTTACAATATTGCTTAATCCCTTTGGAATCGTTCCGTCCATCGCCGCTAACGGCGTCGCATCCTCCTGAATATGGGCAAGGGCAATCGCCACAGCACTTTCCCCGGTAAAAGGAAGTGTTCCGCTGAGCATCTCATACATCGTTACGCCGAGTGAATAGACATCGCTCTTCTCGTCGCTGTAACCGCCTCTTGCCTGCTCCGGTGAAATATAATGCACCGAACCCATCGCATTCGCCGTGATCGTGTTGGAACTCGCCGCCTTAGCAATACCAAAATCCGTCACTTTTGCCGTGCCGTCTCTGGCGATCAAAATATTCTGCGGCTTAATATCACGGTGAATGATATTGTTGCGGTGTGCGGCATCCAGCCCATTTGCGATCTGGAGGGAAATGCCAACTGCCTCTTTCACCGTAAGCTTTCCTTTTTCTTCAATATATTTTTTCAAAGTAATACCATCGATCAGTTCCATCACGATGTAATACATCCCATTTTCTTCCCCAACGTCATAAATACCAACGATATTGGGATGCGACATACAGGCTACTGCCTGCGCTTCTCCACGGAATTTCGTAACAAATTTGGTATCTTCACTATATTCCTGTTTCAAAATCTTAATCGCAACAAAGCGGTTCAAACGGTGGCATTTGGCACGGAATACATCTGCCATTCCGCCGCTTCCGACTTTTTCCAGTATTTCATACCTGTCGCTGATTATGGTTCCTACACTTACCAAAATAAATTCCTCCATTTCTTATATCCGGATCAGAACAACGCTGATATTATCTTTTCCACCGGCATCATTTGCCTCTTTTACCAGTTGCTCCCCTGCCATTTTCATATCATCTTTATGTTCTCTTATGATATCCTCAATCTTTTCATCTTCCAACATATTGGATAATCCATCCGAACACAACAAAAGCACGTCCCCTTCGTCCACTTCGATTTCAAAGCAGTCTGCTTTTACTTCTCTGTTTGTACCAAGAGCCCGCGTAATAATATTTTTATTTGGATGTGTACGCATATCCTCTTTATGGAGCTTTCCTGACTGAACCATTTCCTCAACGAGAGAATGGTCTACCGTCACCTGCCTGAGAGCATTCTTATATACGTACAGCCGCGAATCTCCTACATTTATAATGTAGGCCGTATCCCCTAACACCACCGAGGCAACGATCGTCGTCCCCATTCCATTCAAAGCTTTGTCACGAAAAGACGCTTCAAAAACCTTTTCGTTGGCAGAAGCGACCGCCTGCTCAAAAATCCCGATCGGTGTCACCTTTGTACTTTTTTCAATCTGTGAGACGACCTCCTCCACACACATCCGCGAAGCAGTATCGCCTGCATTGTGGCCTCCCATACCATCCGCCACAATAAACAGATTTGGGAAACTTCCAACCGCACCCTCGCTGCAAAACACATAATCCTGATTTGCATTTCTTGTGCGTCCCGTATCTGTTATAGAAAATGTTTGCACAGTTTGACCTCCTTAGTCCAAGTTAGCCGGTTCCGTAACGCATCACGTAACTGGCTACAGGAATAACCACATTAGCTATTTTAACACAACATGTTAAAATAGGCAAGTCTAAGTGATTTTCTGAGTTTCCTTTGCCCATTTTCTATCTGCCAGTTTCCATAAACTGATTGCGCAGCTGTCCACAGGCAGCATCGATATCACTCCCCATCTCCCTTCGTACCGTAACATTGATCCGATTTTTCTCAAGTACTTTTTTAAACTCTTTTATATTTCCTTCTCTGGAACGTCTGGTTTCCCTTTCTCTGACTTCATTTAACGGAATGAGATTGATATGGCAGTTCATCCCCCGGCACCGCTCCACAAGCTCGACCGCATGTGCTTTCCGGTCGTTTACCCCATCGATCATACTGTACTCAAACGTAATCCTTCTCCCTGTATATTCAATATATTCCCGACAGACAGAAAAAATTTCAGCCATACTGTATTTATTTGCAACCGGCATCGTTTTTTTGCGAATCTCATCATTTGGCGCATGCAGGCTGACCGCCAGTGTGATCTGGAGTCTCTCCCGCATCAGCTCCCTGATCTGATCTACCAGACCGCACGTAGAAACCGTGATACCCCGCTGACTGATGCAGATTCCCTTCTCGTCGGATACAAGCCGGATAAACCGCAACAGGTTCTCATAATTATCAAGCGGCTCTCCCATCCCCATCACGATCACATTTGAAACACGCTCGCCCGTCTCCCTCTGGATCTCATAAATCTGGGACAGCATTTCCCCCGCACTCAGATTCCGTTCCAGTCCGCTCAGCGTCGATGCACAAAAGGTACATCCCATGCGGCATCCAACCTGTGAAGAAATACACACACTGTTCCCATGATGGTATTTCATCCATACGCTCTCCACCACATTCCCATCCGCCAGTGAAAATAAATACTTCGCGGTATCCCCGGTCTTCGAAACCTGTTTTTTTGCGATCTGCATCCCGCAGGCGGTATATTCCTCCGCCAGTTCCTCTTTCCATTTCTTCGGAAGGTTCCGCATCTCATCAAACGACGTCACCCGCTTGTTATGTATCCACTCAAAAAGCTGCCGCCCCCGAAATGCCTGCTCCCCGCACTTCGTAGCAAGTTCGGTCATCTCTTCCTGCGTCAAACTCCGTAAATCCATCTTATCCCCCTTGTCCTTTCCCATAACTCTCACACCTTCCGAAACCTCGCCACAAAAAACCCATCCCCCTCATGCACCCCCGGCAGAATCTGCAGCATCCCCTTCTTCGTCATCTTGCTTCTAAGCTTCTCCGGCACAAACTCATCGATACTCACTGCCTCAAATGGCAGTTCCCTCGTGATCCACTCCGCATTTTTTTCATTCTCCTCCGGATTCACCGTACAAGTGCTGTAAATAAGCGTACCGCCGGGTTTTAACATCTGCTGCGCCCCGGCTGTGATCTCACGCTGGAGTTTTGGGAGACTGGCCTCATGTTGCATTGCACTGTATTTAATCTCCGGTTTTCTTCCAATGACGCCAATTCCGGAACAAGGCACATCTGCAATGACGACATCCGCTCGTTCGCACCATTTTTGATCCGGCACAGCCGCATCCCATCTTTTTATCTCAATATTTCTGGCGCCTAACCTCTTCGCATTTTCCCGAAGCCTTACGAGCTTTTTCGCTGAGACATCCCGCGCGCTGACAAGTCCGGTTCCCTGAAGACGATCCACCGCATGAAATGCCTTACCGCCCGGACTGCTGCATACGTCTACTACCACATCGCCCGGTTTGATCCCCGAGACAAGTACCGGGAGCATCGAGCTGATATCCTGTATGATAAAATGTCCCTCTTGGAATCCCGGGAGTTCCTCCACCCTGTCAAAATTCCGAAGCCGGAATGTCCCCTCCTCATATCCGCATGGTTCGGCTAAAACACCCGCTTGTTCCAGTTCCGTCCTCACCTGACTGACACTGGCATTCATCGTCTGAACCCGGATCGTCACCGGACTCTCTTCATAAAACGACGCCGCTATTTTTTCGGCGGCCGCCGCCCCATAGGCATCGATCAGCATCCCCATAAGCTCCTCCGGCACACTATACCGGAATGACAATCTCCCCATCTCTGTCGGCATTCCTGCGAGCAGTTCGCTCTCCAAAGAAGTCGCATCTGCCCTCGCTATATTTCTCAGAACTCCGTTTACAACACCGGATAGGTTCTGGTACTTTTTCTTTTTCGTCAGTTCCACCATCTCATTACAGGTCGCAGACTCCGGTATCGAAGCCATATACAAAATTTCATACGCTCCCATGCGAAGAATGGTTCGGATCACCGGCCGCATCTTTTTCACCGGCATTTTTAAAAAATGGTTCAATACGATATCCAGTCCATAGGCACGCTCGATCGTCCCATAAGAAAGACGCCGCACAAGATTTTTTTCCTGTCTGGCAAATGCCGATTCCCGTTCCACCGCCTTGTGAAACCACTCGTCACTGTGGCCGCCCTTTTCGAGTACCCCATACACGATATCAAATGCGATCTCTCTCACAATTTTTCTCCTGTCACGATCTTCATGCCGCGCAAAAAGTCACCGGCTGACATTCTCTTTTTCCCCTCCAACTGGACTTCACACAGTTCTAAGAGACCGTCTCCTGTCTGGATGCTAAAACTCTCCTTCGACACCTCCGCTACCGTTCCGCAGTCAAATTCTGTATTCCGGCTGACAACCTGCGCCCTCCAGATCTTAAGCAGCTTTCCACGGAAATACGTATAGGCGCTTGGCCATGAATTTAATCCCCGCACATACCGTTCCAGTTTGTTCGCTTCCCATGAAAAATCCAATTTTCCGGTTTCTTTTGTGAGTATTTTTGCATACGTACTCTTTTCGTCCTCCTGCGGAACTGGCTCTAGCATACCCTTTTCTGCCTGTTCGAGCGTCTCTAAAAGAAGAGGCCCGCCAAGCTCTGCTAACCGGTCAAAAAGGCTCTCCCCTGTCTCCTCCGGATCGATCGTAATCTCTTTTTTCAGGAGAATATCCCCGGTATCTAACCCGACGTCCATCTGCATTGTCGTGATGCCGGTTTTTTCATCCCCCGCAAGGATCGACCACTGGATCGGTGCAGCCCCCCTCCACCTCGGGAGCAGGGAAGCGTGGACATTGATACATCCAAATTTTGGCATTTCCAATATTTCTTTTGATAAAATCTGGCCAAATGCTGCGACGACGATCACATCACAGGAAATCTCCCGGAGAACCTGTACAAATTCACTGTCCTTCACCCGTTCCGGGGTATATACCGGGACATCCTTCTCTACTGCCAGTTTCTTCACCGGAGTAAATACCGGCTTTCCGCTTCTCCCCCTCGCCTTATCCGGCTGTGTGACCACAGCTTTTACCGTATGTCTGCCAGAATCAAAAAGTGCTTGAAGTACAGGCACCGCAAAATCCGGCGTCCCCATAAAGATTACGTCCATAATTATTCGCCTTCCTCCAAATCTGCCACATCCACAAGTTCGCCCTCCACCTTATCAACATAAAGCTGTCCGTCGAGATGCTCTGTCTCATGGATCAAGGCTCTTGCTAAAAGTTCTTCCCCCTCGATCTCAAACTCATTCATATCCATATCAACTGCCTTCACACGGACAATATTGGGCCTCGTCACGATTCCGGCTTTTCCCGGCACGCTTAAGCAGCCCTCGCTTCCCCGCTGTTCCCCCTCGGTATGGGTGATCACAGGGTTAATGAGAATGATCGGATCGTTCTGCTCGGGCGTCACATCAATGACTGCGATCCGTTTGAGGATACCCACCTGAGGAGCGGCAAGTCCTACGCCGTCTGCCTCATACATCGTCTCAAGCATATCCTGTATCAGTTCCTTTGTCTTATCGGTTACTTCTTTTACTTCTTTTGCATGCTTATATAAAATCTCATCACCGATTTCCCGTATATTCCTAAGTGCCATTGTGTTCCCCTCCTGTATGACAAAATTTAATTTAGCCCGTGTGGCGCATTGAGCTATTCTAAGGCATACTGTACGTAGCAGCCATTTTTTTCTGATTCCATTTTTTCATTGATAAAATCTTTTACCCGGATCGCAGTCTCTAATTGTTCCGCTTTCACGTACAAGACATACCGGAAACGGTCTTTGATCCGCTTTACGATACCGGGCGCCGGCCCGATCAGCGTAATCTCTGCCCCAAACTTCTGCCGGATTTCCTGCACGACCTGATCCATGCACCTCTGCCCGCTTTCCCTGTCCTCCGAGAGCATACTCACTGAGAGCATCGTGCAATATGGCGGATATTTCATGAGCCTGCGGTAAGCAAGTTCATTTTCATAAAATGTTTCGGCGTTTTGCGAAGCGACGCTTTCGATCACATAATGCTCCGGCTTATACGTCTGTATGACCACCTCACCGCACCGGTCTCCCCGCCCCGCTCTTCCGCTCGCCTGCATCAAAAGCTGAAATGTCCTCTCACTGCTCTGATAATCATTTTCAAACATACTCATATCTGCCGCCAGTGCTGCCACAAGCGTAACATTTGGAAAATCATGCCCCTTTACGATCATCTGTGTTCCGATCAAAATATCTGCTTTTCCCCCGCGAAATTCTGACAGCACAGCCTCATGACCGTGTTTTCCAGAGGTCGTATCGGCATCCATGCGAAGAATCCTTGCCATAGGAAAAAGTCGTTGGAGCATTTCCTCTACCTTCTGCGTCCCAAGCCCAAACGCTGCAATATACGGAGAGCCGCACTCCGGACATCTTTCCGGCATCTTCACCGCATGTCCGCAATAATGGCAGATCAATGTATCCACATCCCCGGTATGGTTCCGGTGAGCAGTCATCGAAACATCGCAATGAGGACATTGTAACACAGTTCCGCAATTTCTACAAGAAACAAACCCCGCATATCCCCGGCGGTTGATAAACAGCATCATCTGTTCGCCCCTCTGTAAGCACTGTCCCATCTTCTCCTGCAATAACCGGCTGAATACCGAACGGTTTTTCGCCCTTAATTCCTCTCTGAGATCTACCACATGGATATCTGGCAGTCTGGCGCCTCCGGCACGTTTTGTCAGACGGTACATCTTATACCTTCCCTCGCTGGCGGCAAGATAGCTTTTTACCGAGGGAGTTGCCGAACCAAATACTACGCTCGCCCCCGAAAGTTCTGCCCGGCAGAGTGCCACCTCGTCACTGTGATATCTCGGCATACCTTCACTGATATAACTGCCCTCGTGTTCCTCATCGATCAGGATCGCCCCCAATTTCTCAAACGGTGCAAACAATGCCGAGCGCGGGCCGATCATAATATCCACGTCACCTTTTCTTGCCCGCTCATACTGGTCGTACCGCTCTCCCTCTGAGAGCCTCGAATGCATAACCGCCACCCGGTCTCCAAACCGTGCCTGAAACCGGCTGACCGTCTGGAACGTCAGCGCGATCTCCGGAATCAGCATGATCGCCTGCCTGCCGCTCTCTAAAACAGTTTCAAGAAATTTCATATATACTTCGGTCTTTCCGCTTCCGGTGATGCCATATAAGAGATATGGCCCTCGTATCCCCTCCCGGTAATCTCTGGAAAAATCCTCCACGATCCGCTTCTGCTCCTCATTTAAAATCGGCGGGGTTTCTTTCGGTCTCTCTGAAATCTCCAATGGATTCCTGTATTTTCTTTCCCTTGTCACATACAAAATTCCCTCTTTCACAAGACCGTCGATCACCGGCTTTTTCACCCGGTATTTCGCATCTGCGAGTTTTCTCGTCATCGTACCGCCTTCTTTTAGCATCCCCTGAAGGAGCCTTACTTTTGCGGCATAATGCTTTCTCTCGTATTCATGCATGATATCTATAACGGTTCTTTCATCCATCGCAAAATTAAGCCAGTGTTCCTCCACTGACTTAATCTTCTTCCGGATCGGGAGTACTGTCTTTAATGCCTCATTCATCGTAGACCCATAACGGTCACGGATAAATGCGGCAATCTGCAAAAGCTGTCCCTCCACCGACACTTGGCTTTTCTCCACTCTGAGGATGTCTTTGATCTTTGCCACATCAAATGCCGGTTTTTCCGTGATACGGATCACAAATCCTTTTAAGACACGGTTCCCTCTTCCAAATGGCACCCTGACCGGCGTCCCCACTTTGACCGATTCCTCAAACGATTCCGGAATCCGGTACTGATAGGTGCGGTCAAGCGCCTCCACACTGATATCTACGATTATATCTGCATACACTACATCACAACCTTTTTTACCACTTCATCCATATGCATCCCCCGGGAACCTTTGACAAGCACCCAGTCTCCGGGCTTTGCGAGCTTTTTTAAAAATTCTGCCGCCTCGTCATTGCCGCGGCACGCTTTCGTCTTTATATCCGATCTTTCCGCCACCTGACTGCTGATATACCCGGCTTCTTTCCCTACCGTTATCACATAGGAGAGTTTCTTTCCCTTCTCTGCCTCACGGACGATAAAATCACCGATCCCCCGGTGAAGCTCCTCCGACTTTGCCCCAAGCTCCATCACATCTCCGAGAACAACGATCTTATTCCCTGTCTCGCTATGATCAAACAGCGCATCAATGTTGCTGTTGATCGAATCCGGACTGGCATTATATGTGTCATCAATGATGTGATATCCATGACAATCTTTTCGCTCTCCCCTCATCGAAAACGGGCGGTAACTCTTAAGCGCTTCTGCCGCCTTCGAAAGTTCTACGCCAAACTGCTCGCCCAATGCCAGCGCGATCACCGCATTTTCCACATTATGCCTGCCCATGACAGAAAGTTTCGCCACACACTCCTTCTGGCCATGATAGCAAAACCGCTGTCCTTCCTCTGTCACCTGAACATCTGATGCGGTATACGAACAGCCCTCCTCCATCCCGTAAAATACCGTCTCGCACGGTGAAATATTTTCCGCATAAGGAATATTTTCTCTGGAAAGTTTTGGCAGATCACCGTTTCCACATATGTAAAAGCACCCATCATGGGACGAACCTACATATTTCACAATATGCCCTTTTTCATACGTAATCTTTTCGCGGCTCCCCAAATTCCCGATATGGGATACGCCGATATTTGTCAGCACAGCGGTCTGCGGCCTTGCGATCTCCACTAACCGCGCCATCTCCCCCGGCATACTCATTCCCATCTCAAAGACAGCGAGTTCCGTATCCTCTTCGATATGGAACATCATGAGCGCCACGCCGATCTGGCTGTTCAAATTTCCAATCGTTTTTAATACGTTATATTTCACTCCGAGAACGGTACTGATCATTTCCTTTGTCGTTGTCTTTCCCACACTTCCTGTCACGCCAATAACCGGAATATCAAACTTTTGCCGATACCATGCCGCCAGTTTTTGAAGAGCGGCAATCGTATCCTCCACGTAAATGCAGGCGCCTGTCTCCGTCACTTTCTGTCGGTCAGACGTAAAAGATGCCGCCGCTCCGGCTGCCATCACCTCCGGAATAAACCGGTGGGCGTCCACCCGTTCTCCGATGATCGGGACAAAAAGCGCCCCCTCGCCCGCCTGTCTGGAATCCGTGACAACATCGGTAACAACAGCGTTTTCATCCCCACAGAGCAGACTGCCGCCCGCCGCCTGCACCACATCTTTTATACGAATTGGAACCATGATGTCCTCCTCTTTTTTGATTTTTTGTTGTGAAATCCCATCAGCAATATTTCTCCACAAACTCTGCCGGCGTCAAAATCTCCGGCTTTTCAACTTTTACATCATCAAAATCATTGTCGCCTGTTACAAAAATGTCCACGTCCTCTATAGTTCCTTAACCATTGCCACAACATCTTCTTCTGTCTCCACACCAACCCTCTTAGCCTCCCCCGCAAATGCAAGTTGTGCCTCTCTCAATGCCTCCATCGAAGAGTTTGCCAAATAAATCCGCCCCGCATCCTCCAGAAACAATACTTTGCTTCCCTCTTTGATTCCTAATTTTTTTCTAATCTCGATCGGTATTGTAATCTGCCCTTTTGATGTAACCTTTGCAAGTTCCATTATAATGCCCTCCCTTCAATGCATTCCTTACTTTCCTTACATTTTATTATACCTATTTTTAGTATCAATATCAACTCTCTTTTCTTTCTGTCCGTACCGAAGAGATTTCAGCATTGATTTCAATTAAGAGACATTTCCGGAACATTCGCAGCCTGCTTGCGTAATTCATAAAAAACATTTCTGGCATCTGCCCTTGTAATCGTTTCGTTTGGAAATGTAAATTGACTCAAAACCTGTTCTGCCATAGCGTCGTCCCCTTTATGCATATTGCGGAATAAAATTCCCATCGAACAACCTTCCAAACCCGTCGCCACTAAAACAGTGTCTTTTACTGTTTTAGTGGCGCTACGTGGTTTGGATAGCGAAAGCGTGTTGTGAGATGGGAATTTTATTCCGCCCCCGCGATCACATCCGCCATCTCAAACCTTCCGGATTTTTTACCCTTTAAAAACTTAGCGGCAGCCACCGCACCCTTTCCGAACACCGCTTTACTGTACGCAGTATGGGAAAACGTCACAACCTCATCCGTACCCGCAAAGATCACATCATGCTCTCCCACGATCGTCCCCCCGCGCACTGCACTGATCCCAAGCTCTTTTTTGTCTCTCTTCTGCCTTCTCTGGGATCGGTCAAAAACATATTCATACTGTCCCTCCATCGCCTCATTGACAGAATCTGCCAGTGCCAGTGCTGTCCCGGACGGGGCATCCAATTTCTGGTTATGATGCTTTTCTACGATTTCCACATCGAATCCTTCCGCCGCAAGTACTTTTGCCGCCTCCTGTACCAGATGCATAAGCGTATTGATGCCAAGAGACATATTGGCAGACTTTAAGACCGCCATTTTCTCCGAAGCCTTCTCGATCTTTTCAAGCTGGCTCTCATCATAACCGGTCGTACAAAGCACCGCCGGCATTCCCTTTTCCTCACAATACGCAAGGATATCGTCCAGTATTTTAGGCGTTGAAAAATCAATCAGCACATCCGCCTCGACATTACAATCTTTCAGGGCAGCAAATACCGGATAACTTTTTGTTCCATCATCCACAAGATCAATTCCTGCTACGATCTCTGCCTCCTCATCACGCGCCACAATTTCTGTAATACTTCTTCCCATCGCTCCGCCGCATCCACTCATAATAATTCTCGTCATCACTCTGTATATCCTTTCTAAAACATTGTTATCTTTATCGTTTCCCCTGCCGCTCTCGTGACTTTAGTCACACTTATGAAAGCCGGATTCCCGCTTTCTTCATCTCTTCCGCCAGTCTCGCCGCATTTTTCTCTTCCATCTCTGTCAGAGGACTGCGCAGCGGCCCGACCTCCATTCCCATAAGGTTCATCGCCTTTTTGACAGGAATCGGATTCACCTCGCAGAACAGCGCACCGATCAGATCAAAATAGTTTAGCTGCATCTCCCTGCTCTTAGAAGCATTCCCCTCCATAAAAGAATTTACCATATCGTGTGTCTCCTGCGGAAGAATATTTGACAAAACAGAAATAACGCCTTTTCCGCCGAGCGACACGACCGGCACGATCTGGTCGTCATTGCCGGAATACAGATCTACCTGAACATGCTCTTTCTGCGCCAGACTAAGCACTTCTGCGACCTCGGAAATATCCCCCGTCGCATCTTTTACCCCGATGATATTTTTCACGTCACGGCAAAGACTGACCACCGTCTCCGGTGCGATTTTTACCCCGGTTCTTCCCGGAATATTATATAAAAGCATTGGGATCGACACCGCCTCTGCAATCTGAGTAAAATGAGCCTTCAAACCATTCTGGGTACATTTGTTGTAGTAAGGTGTGACGACAAGAAGTCCATCTGCCCCCGCTTTTTCTGCTTCCTTTGACAAATAAACCGCTGACTTCGTGCAGTTTGACCCCGTCCCGGCAATAACCGGAATCCGTTTTTTCGTAACCTCACAACAATAGCGGATGCACTCAAGATGCTCCTCGTTTGTCAGCGTAGACGCCTCCCCTGTCGTACCACAGATAATGATCGCATCTGTCTGGTTCCGAATCTGAAATTCAATGATCTCCTCCAGTTTTTCATAATTCACCGATCCATCGGCATTCATCGGCGTGATCAAAGCCACCCCTGCTCCTGTAAATAATGACATAAGAAATCCTCCTTTTTTGTGCACATCCCCCAGTCTTTTCAAAAAGAAAAGCGGCATTTTCCTTTTTGGATATGCCGCAATCATGATTCAACCGTTATTCTGTAGCACTCCATCTAAAAGATGACAGTCATAAGCTTATTCAGCATATGCCCAGGCAGACAGTCTCAGGAAACCGTCCCCTTCGGCAGACCTTCCTTTCTTCCCCTTTCACATGTGTAACCTGACACATCCAGAAAAATACTGATAAAGTCCGCACCTCTACTCTTTCTTTACTTATGGTCAATCATAACACTTCTTTTTATACAGGTCAATAGCCTGAAAAAAATTTTATTTGATTTCTGATATCTCATCCGCGTACCTCCGGATCTGGTCTGGAAGTTTATTACCCGTAATGATCAGTTTTTTATAATCCCCCTGTATCCGAATCAGATCTTCTACCTCATCTACTGTTATGATGTCAAGATCGATCATCCCTAACAACTCATCCAGAATAATAACGTCGCTCTCCCCTGTCTCAAGCACTTTTCTGGAAAAATTGAATCCGTTCAGAATATTGTGTTTTTCCTCTTCTTTTGCTTCATCCGGCAGATCGCAGTAACTGCTTTCGCTTTTATCAAAACGGAAAATCTGCATGTCCGGTTCAAGCCTCTCCAGAATTTTAAACTCATCTGCCGATTTTCCCTTTAGAAACTGAATCATCGTGATCCGCTGTCCATCTTCTAATTCTCTTAATGCCTGACCTACTGCTGCCGATGTTTTCCCCTTCCCGTCTCCATAAAAGACTTGGACAATTCCTGTTTCCATCGTCATATACACCTCTCTTTGGTTCGTTTTGACATAAAAATGACAATTATTTTTTGGCTATGAGAATTAATTTATCATAAAAGGAAGGGAATAGCAAGTAAAATCTTATTTTCCTGTAAAATTTTACCATTCCTTATCCGCATCTTCATTTTCTTTTTCATCCTCTTCTGACGGTTCTTCCGATGCTGCCACGACTGCCGAGGTCTCGTCGATATACTCCAGTTTACTTACTGAAATTTCATAGGCAACCCTTGTCTCAAACAAATCCTCGTCAAGCTTTTTCTGATATTCCCTGCTCTGGATCCGTCCCCAGATCTGGATATGCTCGCCTACCTCAAATCCCTCTGCAAATCTTGCGTTTCTTCCCCAGCAGATGCAGGGAATATAATCGGATTTGCCATACGGACGGTTCACTGCTAGCAAAAGATCTGCGATCTCGCGCCCCAGCGGCGTCTTCCGGTATACCGGCGGCTTACATATATAGCCATCCAGAAAAATGTGGTTTGGTTTCTCGCTGCCAGTTTCCGCATCATCTATTCTCAAATCCCTTACAAATACAGAAAGAACAAGCCGGTTCCGGTTCTCTTCATGCCTGTTGTAAGAGCGGAACTGCCCACTCGCCTCAAAGAATTTTCCCCGGTAATCTTTGGAGACGTCGATCAGCCTTTCTGAAATCATGAGAGGAATCGTGTCAAATACATTGCTCAACCTTCTCACAGAAAGATGTACCATATAAAATCCCTCACCGTACACTTCGTGACTGAAAGTGAATTCGCTGATCACCTCACCATACACATTTACCTGATTGTTTCCTAATACCTTATCTGTCATCATATGACCCCCTTTGTTTATTTGTCCACACAATTATGTACAGACCTTTTTTCGTTTACTAAATAATCTTATGCTTCTTTTTTGGTTTTTAGAACCAAAAATTAAAAATTTGCCTAAATTTTTTTTCTATGATAGAATAGGTTCTAAATGAATTTATTTCATTACGATCTAATCAACACAGGAAAGGAAGTTTTTTACATGCTAACCGCAAGAGAAGACATTCGTAACATAGCCATTATTGCCCATGTGGATCACGGGAAAACGACCATCGTCGATGAACTGCTCAAGCAGAGCGGTGTGTTCCGTGCCAATCAGGAAGTCGCTGAACGGGTTATGGACTCCAACGATATTGAGCGGGAACGTGGTATCACTATTTTATCAAAAAACACAGCAATTCACTATGATAATAAAAAAATAAATATCATTGACACACCGGGACACGCCGATTTTGGCGGCGAAGTGGAACGGGTACTCAAAATGGTAAATGGCGTGGTACTCGTTGTCGACGCCTTTGAGGGCGCTATGCCCCAGACCAAATTTGTCTTAAAAAAGGCGCTTGAGCTTTCCCTGCCCGTCGTCGTGTGCATCAATAAGATCGACCGGCCGGAAGCTCGTCCAGAGGAAGTCGTGGATGAGATCCTCGAATTATTTATCGACCTAGATGCTAATGAAGAACAACTGGATTGTCCTTTTATTTTTGCTTCTGCCAAAGAAGGGACTGCTTCTACCTCTCCGGAGAAGCCCGGCACGGATATGAAACCGCTTTTTGATGCGATCATCAATTACATTCCGGCTCCACAGGGTGATCCGGACGCCGACACACAAGTTCTGATCAGCACGATCGACTATAATGAGTATGTCGGACGGATCGGCGTGGGAAAAGTGGACAATGGTTCCGTTCAGGTCAATCAGGATGTTGTGATCGTCAATGCACACGATCCCGAAAAATGCAATAAAGTAAAAATCAGCAAACTATATGAGTTTGAAGGCTTGAACCGGATCGAGGTCGAAAAGGCGGATATCGGTTCCATCGTAGCAATATCCGGAATTTCGGATATCCATATCGGGGATACGCTCTGTTCTCCGGAAAACCCGCAGGCGATCCCATTCCAGAGGATTTCCGAGCCGACGATCTCAATGGACTTTATCGTAAACGACAGCCCATTGGCAGGACAGGAGGGAAAATATGTCACCTCCAGACATCTGCGCGACCGTCTCTACAAGATGCTGAATACAGATGTCAGCCTGCGTGTGGAGGATACCGAAACGACCGAAGCCTATAAAGTTTCCGGACGCGGTGAACTCCATCTCTCCGTACTGATTGAAAACATGCGCCGCGAGGGCTATGAATTTGCTGTGAGCAAACCCGAGGTTCTATATAAAACCGACGAAAACGGAAAAAAACTGGAGCCGATGGAACAGGCTTATGTCGATGTTCCGGATGAATTTACCGGCACCGTCATCGACAAGCTCAGTCAGCGCAAGGGCGAACTCCAAACGATGAATCCACTCAATGCCGGCACAACACGCCTTGAATTTCTCATTCCCGCCAGAGGCCTGATCGGCTACCGTGGCGAGTTTATGACGGACACAAAAGGCAACGGCGTATTAAATACGGAATTTTACGGTTATGGCCCCTATAAAGGAGACATCGCCTACCGCAAGCAGGGTTCTCTCATCGCCTATGAATCCGGGGAAACCATTACCTATGGGCTTTTTAATGCCCAAGAGCGCGGGACACTTTTTGTCGGCCCCGGTGAAAAAGTATATGGCGGTATGGTCGTAGGCCAAAATGGTAAGACGGATGATATCGAAGTCAATGTGTGCAAGAAAAAACAGCTTACCAATACAAGGGCTTCCGGTTCGGATGACGCCCTCCGCCTCTCCCCCAAAAAGGAACTCAGTCTCGAAGAGGCGATTGAATTTATTGACACCGATGAGCTTCTGGAAGTCACCCCGGAACACTTAAGGATCCGCAAAAAGATCCTTGATGGAACAGAGCGCTACCGGGCAAAGAGAAACTCAAAGGCAAATTAACAAGGAAATGGAGACAAACATGCAGCTTAACCCCATAAGCCCGTTCGTTCAGGAGCTTTTTAAAAAGTACGAGGCAATGCGCCCCTGTTTTATGAGCGAAGGACATTTTTTAAACCAGTTTTTATGGGAAAACTATTACCATACCAAGTTCGCCGCGGACGACAAGGCACTTTACCTGTTTTTTGAAAAAGACGGAAAAAAAGGTGCTTTTTGTCCGCTCTGTGCTGTTGATGACCTGCCGGAAGCATTCCGGCGGATGGAGCATCAGTTCCATGATGTGTGGAACACAAAAATGAACGTCTACCTCATCGATACCCTCACAAAAGATATCTGGCAGAGCGCCGGTCTTCTCTCCGGCTACTCACTCGAAGCTGACCGCGACAGTGCCGATTACATTTACGAGGCAGAAAAGTTAAAAACCCTCAGTGGGCGTGCCCTCCACAAAAAGAAAAATCTAGTCAATGCCTTCCAACGGGAATACGAAGGACATTTTTCTTACGAAACCCTGAATTTCCAAAACATCGAAGAAGTAAAGGAATTTCATGAAAAATGGCTCGATGAGCGGCGCATCTACGACAAATACAACTGCATCGACAACGAAGAGGAGGGCGTCTACCGGCTGCTCGGAAACTGCAAAAGCGTAAACTGCCATATGGGCGGCATCCGCATGGACGGACAGCTTGTTGCATATAGTATCGGAAGTTTTTGCGAATCAATTAAGTGCGCTTTCATTCACATTGAAAAAGCAGAAAGTGATATCAAAGGGCTTTATAACTATATCAACCAGCAATTTCTGATCCACGAATTTCCAGATGCTCTTTATGTAAACCGGGAAGACGATCTCGGTCAGGAAAATTTACGTCAGGCAAAACTCTCTTACAAACCGATACGTCTGGAGGAAAAGTTTTATGTGTGTGAAAAATGAGTTCCTCTCATTTCCACCATGCGGTATAATCATGCCCTGTCCGCTTCTCCTCCGGCGGTAATTTCATATAGTCTCCATAAATTCCCCGCAGTTTTTCATCGTAGTCTCTGGGAACTTTGCATGGGATTCCCTCAAAAGACATCTGGATGCGGTCTTCATAATATTTCTTCGCATTCTTTTCCTCTGTTCCATAAATCGTGCAAAAGCAAAACACCTGTCCGGAAGCTTCATAATCAAATGTCTGCATGACATGCTCTGCCTCCTCGATGATCTTTTTCAGGCTGTATTTTTTTATATAGTGCCAGTAAAACTGCTTAACCTGTTTGACCGGATTTAGAAACGGCTGGTATCTGCCAATGATCTTTCGGGAGACGTTGATCTGCTCCCAATACTTTTCATAAATCTGTTCCAGTTCCTCTTTCTCATTCCCCGCCCCGTCGATGGGAAATACATCCACCCACACCGACTGGGCATAAGCCTCTCTTCTTCCCTTTTTTACCGTAACCGTATCTTTATGGACAACCTGTATATAAGGAATTGCAATCCGGTTCCTCATGCCTGTCCGAAGTTCATACTCAGAATCCGGTGCGGATTCCTCTTCAAATGCCCGCTTAAATCTTTCATAATCCGGCCGCGGCATGGAAATATCAATATCATCATCCCACGGGATGAAGCCACCGTGCCTCACAATTCCTATTAAACTCCCATAATCCACGATATACCGTAGTTCATGGCGTTCACAAACTTCTATTACTTTTCGGAAAATATCCAGTTCAAGCTTCTTTAGTTCATCACTGCTTATTTGTTCCATTCACGTTTCCCCTGTTTTCAAATCTGATAAAAAACGTTTTTATTGTATTCCATATGTATTCAAACTGACTGACCCGAAACATCCGGGACAAAAGTATATATACCATAACCCCAAAAACGATCTGCAGGAAAATACTGGCAATCGCCGGCGCCGGAATTTTTCCTACAAAAAATACACATACGCCCATCGCCCCCGCCAGAAGAATGGAGGGTATTAGATCGGCAAGCTGTTCCCGGTAAGAATATCCAAGAAACTTCCGGTTTGGCGTCGAATTTACAAGTGCTGCAAAAAAGGTAACGACCATCGCTGTCAGTGCGATCGCCATAACGCCCTGATACATCACCGCTGCGATCATCACGATGCCAAACGATTTTTTGACGATCTCCATAAGCAGATACGTCCGCCCTTTTCCCATCGCCTTAACCGCCTGTACATTTGCTGTCTGTACCGGCTCTAATGCATATTGGATGCATGCGATCTGCATAAAAGGGACACAGGGAAGCCATTTGTCAGTAAAAATAAGGCGGACAACCGGTTCTGTCATAACCATAAGACCGATCATAAGCGGCCACATGACGTACGAACTCACTCGTATCGAGAGTCTCACGACTTCTTTCATTTTCTCCTTATCATCCTGTTTCATCGTCATAGCCGGAAATAAAACCGAACTGATCGAGGAATTGATATTCGTCACAATGATACTCGGCAGTTTTCCGCCCTGATTGTAAAAAGCCAGATCTTTTTCGGTGTACACTTTCCCTATGATCAGGCTTCGGATCTGGGAATAGGAAGTATGGATCAACTCGGAACACAGCATTTTCCATCCAAAACCAAAAAGCGTTTTCATGCGTTCAAAGGAAAATGTCCATATCGGACGCCACCTCACGGTGAACCAGAGAACCAGCGTATCCATTCCGGAATTAAACAAATACTGTGCCACAAGCGCCCACGCGCCAAAGCCCATATATGCCATAACGATCCCTACGACAGCAGAGCCGACTGTGCCGATCAGCGTCGAGAAGAAAAAACGTTTAAAAAGCATTTGCTTCTGCACATAAGCATGTTGTACGGAATTTACCCCCGCAAGCGGGAGTTTTAACGCCATAACCCGAAGAACCGGTGTCAATACAGGCTTTCCGTAAAAGCCTGCCACGACCGGCGCAAATGCGAACACAACGCCATACAGCGCCCATGACATCAGAATGCTGAAATAAAATACCGAAGAAAAATCCACTTCATCTGCATCTTTTTTTTGCACCAGTGCCGCCCCGAACCCACTCGAAACAAACACGTTCGCAATATCGATAAAAATCGTGATCAGTGCGATCACTCCGTAATCCGAGGGAAGCAAAAGCCTCGCCAGTATGATCGATACAAGAAAAGATACTGCCTGTGCGCCAATCCTCTCGCCAAACTTCCAGAACAGTCCGGAAAAAACTTTTTTCTGTAATCCATCTTCGCTCATTGTCAGCCTCCAACGCTTTTACTGCTTTTTCTATGATCCCCTTCGAGCCTTTGATCCCGCACGGTGATGCCGCCTTGCTGACCCTACGCCGGTTCCTGAACCTGTGTAACGACCCATTCACCATCTACCCTGCCAAGCACCCACCTCGCCTCTCCTCCTGAACCATACGTCACATCATGATCCGCATCGAAGCCCGTCTGGCTGTAGTCGATCCACATATACCCAGAATCCTTTTCCAGTTTGGCAGTCACAAAGCGCAGTTCATGTTCCTCTGACACCGTCTTTTCATACGCCGGAGCCTGTGCAAACACACTATAAAGTGCAAGCTCCCCAAAGCGTTCTGAGGCTTCCTCCTCTGTTCCATGAAAAGAAAAGGCTTCTTCCGCCAGTTTTAAAACTGGCTGTAAAGCCGCCTCGTCTTCTGGTTTGCATGCTTCCCCCCGCTCTGCATATGTTTCTTTTCCAAAATATTCCTCCACACAGTCCTCCTGCAATTCCCCGCACCCGGCAAAGACAAAAGACAGCATACTGATAAAAATACACAAAATACGATATTTCCATACTTTCATATCCAGTCCTCCTGACTAACCGTTTGCGATCTGCAGCATCTTTTCCAGATCAGCGATCAGATCTTTGGAAAATTCCTCTGCCTCTCCGCACAGATGCTCTGCCTCAAAATAATCTCCTGAATCAATCGCATTGATCACATCTGCCCCGTATTGATGAAACCGTTTGTGTTTTGCACCGAGTTCATTCCAGATCGGCAAAACTCCGGGGATATCCGGCGTCATCGCATAATAGAAATGACCAAATCCACATTTAGAAGAATCTAACTGCAGCGGTTTCACCTCCCGCTCACTGACCATACTTTTCAAATTGTTCAGCCAGTTGTGATGTGCCGCGATCGCATTGCTCACATATTGGGCAAACTCCTGATTTTCCAAATGAAAGAACGCATCTTTTGTCATCGTTCCCATCTGCTTTACCGTTTCATCTAATGTTTTCTCGATATTGATCACCGGTTCTGCCGCCTTTTTCAGTTCCATGCTGACCGTCTGCATAAATTCCGTGCTGTCGCGAAGCTGCTGCTCCATCTGCGTCATGGAATCGCTGATATTTTCGCTGACCGATGCCATCAGATTCATGGATTCGCTGACCTCGGAGACATGATCCTGATTTGCACTATTCAATTCCCATACGTTTTTGATCTTATCCGTCATGCTTTCGAGGGAATCAATCGTATTATTGGCACTGTCTGCGCTCTTTTGCGTAGCACTCCGGATGCCCGCCACAAAGTCCCCCATGCTCCCCGTCAACTGCTGGGTTTCTTCTGCCAGTCTGCGGATCTCCTCTGCCACAACCGCAAATCCTTTTCCGGCTTCGCCGGCTCTGGACGCTTCGATCGAGGCATTCAACGCCAGAAGATTGGTCTGTATGGAAATGGTCTCAATCCCCATGATCACGTCGTGCATGTGGCTAATGATCTGGTGCAGTTCATCGATATCACTCTGCATCTTCCGTGAAATCCCGATCGTCTGACCGGAAAGCTCCTTGATCGTCGTCAATTCCTCTTGGCTTTCTTCGATTTTTTTATAAACCTGCTCGGTCTCTGAGGAAACCCTGACGATCGTATTTGTCAATTCCTCATGCTGGTTGTTGGACGTTCCCTTCTCCTCCTGTCCGTCCGCCGCCCCGAAGATCGTTTCGGTCGCTTTCGTCACATCACGAGATATGTCCATGATCTTTTCTGTCTGATGCTGCATCGTCAGATCCAGAGAACTGATCTCCATCACTGACTTAATGTTTTTTTCAAAAACCTCTGCAAACTGTTGGCGGCCCTTGAGTAATCGCCCGTAAATCCCCTTTAGTTCCGGCTCTCTCGAATAATCCGCCGCCCTTAGCTGCGAAACGTCTTTGATCAGCGCTCCTCGCCCTTTCCCAATTCCCATAACCTTCTCCTTTCTTCCCCTGACTTTCGCACGATAATTCATCATGCTATACATAACAACATGGTAAATGATTTTATACTTTTTTGCAACCTTTTTTTCGAAAATATTTAGGTAATATTTACAGTTTTTTTACTATCCCTGCATCTCAAGCTGCGCTTTTACCAGTCTGCTATAAATACCGCCCTGACGGATCAACTCCTCGTGGGAGCCGACCTCAGCCACCCTGTGGCCGTCAATGACAATGAGCCGGTCGGCATTCTGCAGCGTAGAAAGTCGATGGGCGATCGCAAACGTAGTACGCCCCTCCGTCAGACGGTCAAGTGCTTTCTGGATCATAAATTCACTTTCTGTATCCAGACTTGCGGTTGCCTCATCCAAAATAAGAAGCTTCGGCTCGTTTAAGATCGCACGGGCGATCGCAATACGCTGACGTTCCCCGCCGGACAGATTGTAACCCTTTTCGCCCACATATGTATTATAACCGTCCGGCGTCTTAGAGATAAATTCATGGGCATTCGCCATTTTCGCCGCCCGGATCACCTCCTCATACGAGGCATCCGGCCTTGAAAAACGGATGTTATTCAAAATGGTGCCGGAAAATAAAAATGTCTCCTGCAATACGACACCGATCTGGGAATGGAATTTGTCCGAACGTATTTCCTTAATATCATATCCATCTACCAGAAGCGCTCCGTCGTCCACTTCATACAGACGCATGATCAGGTTGATGAGCGTAGACTTTCCTGTCCCGGACGCCCCCACGATCCCGATCATCTCGCCCTTCCTTATCGTCAGGTTCAAATCCTCGAGAACCGGCTGGTACGATTTATAGCCAAACGTCGCATGACGAAATTCAATATCGCCCTTTACCTCAAGTTCTACCGGTTTTTCCACATCTTCGATAAACGGTTCCTGCGCCATGACGTCATTGATCCGCTCAATGCTGCTGATCAGATTCATGAGCTGCCTCGGCATATTCGTCATCCAGTTCAAATACTGGTAGAGAAGCTGTGTATATGTCACAAACTGCAATAACTCTCCCGTCGTCATCTCTCCATTCAGCACATCCACGCCGCCAAAATAAACGACCAGAAATACACCCGCTCCCATCAAAAAACTCATCCACGGATTAAACACCGCCCAGAACACTTCGTTTCTCGTCTGTACATGGCAGAAATCATCCGCAAGCCGGTTAAACTTATTCTTTTCCGCCTCCTCTTTTCCATATGATTTCACGACACGCATCCCCGAGATCACATCCTGAAGATTGCTGTTTACATCATCGCTTTTCTTCCATTGAAGATGAAAACGCCTGTGGATATTTTTCCGAAAGCCATACGTGATCCCAGCGGCGATTGGAATAAAAATAAAACTAAGCAGCGCAAGCTTCACACTCAGCACAAGCATAAATACGATATCGCAGGCAAAGATAAAGCAGACCGTAAACATGTTGCAGAACGTCCTCTCCATAAATTCACGGATTCCATTCGTGTCATGCACAATACGGTTCATCAGCTCTCCCGGCCTTCTGTCATTGATAAAACTGAGCGACAGAATCTGTATTTTTGCAAATAATTTCTCCCGCAGGTCTTTGGCGATCTTCGCCCCGAGAACGGTACAATAATAACTTTTCAATATATTGATGACGACAATCCCGACACTCAGGAAAAACATGATCCCAAGACACGTAAACGCCACCTTCATGCCGCCATTTCCCGTGGCAAGCACATCATCCACCAGATGCTTTTGTACCTCCGGATTCAGAAGCGTAACAACCGAGGCAAGAAACATCAGGATGATGATTCCGACAAAATCCTTCTTATACGGTGCTGACATCCGGAGAAATGTCCGCCAGAAGCCCGATTCTTTGGAACAATGCGGACAATACTTTGTCCCCGGTATCGCCCTGCCGCACTCCGGACAGATTTTCTCGTATTCATTGCTGATCACCTCTTCGTCCCGCCCGGAGATCAGAATATTGATCCCCCTCGCCACATACGCATACCGGGAAAGATGCCTTGCCGAATATTGAACCAGATGGCGGCAGATTCCTTTATGTTCCAGTACCAAAAGCCCGCACCCGATCTTCGCCTCTGCCTTTGCCATCCGGCAATCTGACAAATCCAGTTTTTCGATCAGCTTTCCTTTTGAGATCAGCCACAAGCGCCTGCTCGACACGACCAGATACGAATCCGTCAAAAGCGAGCCATCCTTTTCCACATCAAAAGGAACTGCATAATAGATTCGCTCGTCCTGCCCGAGTTCGACACATGCGAGTGCTTCTTCCGGCAAATCATATTTTAATATCATATTCTACCTCATTTCTAAGCGATTTTTCGCACTATCCTCCATAACTATAAAAACAGATCCAGTTTCCGCTGCTCCTTCTGACTCAGCTTGAGTACATCCGGTATCTCAAACCGGTTTTCATCCAGATCTGTGATCAAAAGCCTTGTATCCGTGAGCCGGACAACCGCATTACTTCCCATGTTGATCGTAAATCGGCACTCGCCCCGGTCAGTCAATACATGAAAATACGCATAACCGTATTCGTCCTTGATATTCAGTATCTTCTGAATCACCGGCGTAAAATAATGAAGGTTCAGCTGCTCCTCAAGCATCTTTCTCGTCTGCTTCGGCAGCTTTTTCATATCCTCGATCACGCCGATTTCTTTTGACCGCTCCTCTACCGTCCGGATGGAAATAAACTGCGTCGGCTCAGTAAACGGAAACAGCCGGATAACCTGAACACGTTCCCATTTTTTTCCATTAAAGGAAAGACTTACAAAACCGCCCTCTGTCCGCTCAAATACAGCGTTGTCCTTCGTCAGATAACGAAGTGATGTCATCTCCTCGACTTCCTGTTCCATCTGTTCTATCTTAAATTCACTCATAATTGCTCTCCTTTCAATGCCAGCGACTTCGTCTGAAGCTCCATCAGCTTAAAATAGATTCCGCCCAGTGCTTCCAGTTCACGGTGCGTTCCCTCCTCAACGATCTTTCCGTTGTCGATCACGACAAGCCGGTCAGCATCCCGAAGTGTGGAAAGCCGGTGGGCAATCGACAATGTCGTGCGCCCCTTCACCAGATAATCAAGCGATTTCTGGATCGCCTTTTCCGTCTCCGTATCGACACTTGCTGTCGCCTCGTCCAGAATAAGGATTTTCGGATTTGCAAGTATCGCCCGCGCAATGGAAATCCGCTGTTTTTCCCCGCCTGACAGATCCTTGCCGGAGGCTCCGATCACCGTATCATAACTGTCCGGCATATTCGAGATAAATTCGTGGGCGCTCGCAAGCATCGCCGCCTGAATGATCTCCGCCCTCGTCGCATCCGGATTGGCATAGGCGATATTTTCCGCCACCGTTCCCATGAAAATGTATGTATCCTGCGACACCATCGCCACATTTCTCCTCAAGTCATGGAACGCCAGATCTTTGACATTGACACCATCCATCGAAATCTTTCCCTCATTCACATCATACAGCCTTGAGATCAGATTGACTAATGTCGTCTTTCCCGCACCGGAACGACCAACGATGCCAAGCATCTCGCCCTCCCTCACATGAAGGCTGATATCTTTTAGAACCGGATTGTTGACATCATAGCCAAATGTCACATGCTCCAGTGTGATCTCACCGCGGGGCGAAGGCATTTTGACCGGCTCGTCGATCTCCTGTATCTCCGGCACCGCATCCATGATCTCAAACATCCGCTGAGCGGCATTGATGCTGTTCGTCCACATGTGGAACACATACGAGAAAAAGTTCATCGGCCCGTTGAGCTGTGCGACATATCCAACGAAAGTGATCAACACGCCAAGCTCCATATTTTTCGTATTCAATAACAAAACGACACCGAGGATCCATACCCATATATTGGACACCTCCTGCACAAGATTGTAAAGGATTGTAAACCGGTTGTTGTATTTGACGATCCGTACCTCCGCATCCCGCAGATTTTCATTCGGCGATTCAAAGCGCTCATTTTCCTGCTCCTGCTGTCCAAACGCCTTTACCACGCGGGCGCCGGTCAGGTTGTCATTGACCCGGCTGTTCACGGTGCGCTCCGCACGGTGCCTTCTGCCAAACAGACTCCACAGTTTCGGCTTGAGTTTCACGCTCATGATGACGAGCAGCGGCAATAACACACACGCCACGAGCGCCATCTGCCAGTTCAGGCGAAACATCACGATAAATGTCGTAATGATCGTAAATCCGTGAACGAAAATATACGGAAACCCATCCAGAAAAAATTCCGTCACCCGCTCGGCATCGCTCAGTACCCTTGTCATCAGGCTTCCCGTCTGTTTGCTCGTATAAAAGTTGATGGAAAGATTTCCCATCGAAGAAAATACATCCTGCTTCATATCACGGATCGTCGCCGCCACGATCTGCGCCACAAGCGTCCCCTGTACAAGCGCCACGCCCTGCTGCACGATTTTTGACAAAAGCATGATGCTCACAAGCAGCAAAAGCGCAAGCATATACTCTCCGGCGATCCCGAACTGCTCTAAAAATCCATCGTCCTTCTTAAGAATCTTGTCATATAAAATCGTACCATTCAAATATGGCCACACGAGATTCAGCCCTGCCGCCGCAAAATAGCAGATAAACAGCGTAATAAATTTGATGCGGTAGTGCATAAAATATCCGATCGTCCGTGAGAAGATCGAGCGCTTATTCATGCACTTTGGACAAATCTTCCGTTTGGGATCCGGATACATCGTCCCACACACCGGGCAGTACTCTGCCTGCTCCTTTTGCACCTCTGCCGATGCTTCGATCTCATCGGCGGCATCCGGATATTTTTTGAGTTTCCGATAGCTTTTCAAAAACAGATTCATCTGCTCCAGATACAGATTCGTCATCACACCGATCTGTAAAGGGACGTCACGGTAGATCACCGTAATCCGGTTTGTTGCCACCATACGCTCAATTTTCATATCCGCAGTCTCATCTAATGGCAGGAGACGACACGCATACTCGAGCATATCCTCCCCATATTCCATATCTTTTGTTTTCGTTCCCCGAAAGTATCTGACCTGATCGCCAATCGGCGCGCTCGTGATCATCCCGAGCGTATCTGCTGTCAAAAACAGATAACCGTTGATATACTCACAGGCGTCCGACAGATCCATCGGACAGACATCGAGGATATCACCTTTTTGTATCCCGTAGGGCTTAAGTATCTGCAAAGCCCGCACCGGCAGTTGATTTTTCTTCATATTTTCCTCACTTCTGCAGGATGGAATTTATCCATCCCGTCTTATTTGCTACTATTTATTATAAAACCAATTTCTTTCAAACAAAATAGACTATCTTGTCATTCATATGCATTATCTTGCTCAAAACAAAATGATCACATATCTTTCCTCCCCCGCTTCTGCCCTGAAGCCGCAAAAAGGCAGCAGAACTTCTGAAAACGTATCAGAAATCCTGCTGCCGGAATATAATACAACGCACTATATTATCATATTATAAGCATGACCTGTAACCTTCTACACTGTATAAAAAACAGGAGGCCGGACAACATAATCTCTGATCGTTTTTTTCGCAGATGCGAAATCATGATTTTTTGCTGGAATAACAATCGCTGTTCTCTTAATCATATTGTCCACCTCCTTTCTATTATTTAATGTCGTGGTTATAATCTAACACATGTTGCTATGGATTGCAAGCATTTTTTGATAATATTATTTTGTGTCAAAATTAAAAGGTAAACTTATCCTCAAAATACTTCTTAAGCTCTGCGATCGGGATTCTCTCCTGCTCCATCGAATCACGGTCACGTACGGTCACCATGCCATCGTCCTCGGAATCAAAATCATATGTGATACAGTATGGCGTACCAATCTCATCCTGACGACGATAACGCTTTCCGATATTTCCGCGGTCATCGTACTCACAGTTATAGTACTTACTCAGCTCGGCAAATACTTTTTCTGCCCCTTCATTCAGCTTCTTAGACAACGGAAGCACACCGATCTTCACTGGAGCCAGAGCCGGATGGAAATGCATCACCGTCCGCATGTCCCCGCCCTCTAATTCTTCCTCATCGTACGCACTACAAAGGAATGCCAGTGTCACACGGTCTGCACCGAGCGACGGTTCGATAACATATGGTATGTATTTTTCCTTTCGCTCATCATCAAAATAGCTCATATCCTCGCCGGATGTATTCTGATGCTGTGTCAGGTCATAATCGGTGCGGTCAGCAATTCCCCACAGTTCTCCCCATCCAAATGGGAATAAAAATTCAATATCACTCGTCGCCTTACTATAAAACGAAAGCTCCTCTTTGTCATGGTCACGGACTCTCATTTCCTCTTCTTTGATCCCAAGATCCTGAAGCCATTTGATACAAAATTCCTTCCAGTAAGAAAACCACTCAAGATCTGTATCCGGCACACAGAAAAATTCCAGTTCCATCTGCTCAAACTCACGGGTACGGAATGTAAAATTCCCCGGTGTGATCTCATTACGGAACGATTTTCCAATCTGCCCGATGCCAAACGGTACTTTTTTGCGGGAAGTCCTCTGCACATTTTTAAAATTCACAAAGATACCCTGTGCTGTCTCAGGACGAAGATATACCGTATTTTTCGCATCCTCGGTCACTCCCTGAAATGTCTTGAACATCAGGTTAAACTGGCGGATATCCGTAAAATTATGCTTTCCGCACGTCGGACATGCA
>JAMPFC010000029.1 GCA_023664685.1 Roseburia sp.
AATTTTGAATGACGACTGTTCTTGAAACAGGTAAACTTCGTACAGTAGCAGGAATATTTTCCGCTTCGAACCCGCTTTCGCTAGATAAACACGTAGCGGTACTAAGGCTACAAGGTGCGCTTTCCGCACCTCGTGCAATTTTGCACTTTGTGCTAAAACCGCACCTTATACGCAGCCTAAGAACCGACGGTTTATAAGGTTCTCATCTGAAAATATTTCTGTTGCTGCACGAGGTTTTCTAGTACTTCCTGAACAGTAGTCACTCAAAATTGAGGTCAAAATTGCATTTCCGTGACTAAAAACAAACGAAGGGTTGCTTGTTTACTTTGCAGAAATAATATGTTAAAATAGTAGTATAAATTTTTGCAGATGCATAATCCGGCGGGCTGCAGTGGTCTGCCTGTCCGGAGAAGAAAAAAAGCTGAAAAGAGGGGATCGTGTGGAATTAAAGGAGTTTTTTGACACAAAAATATTGGAACAGATCATGAAGGAGTGGTCACTGGCGACAGGAATGGCGACGATCGCGACCGATGCTGAGGGGAATTATATTACCGGCGAGGTGGGATTTACTGATTTTTGTATCAAGTACACCCGTGGCTCAGAAGAAGGGATGAGACGGTGTGTAAAATGCGATACGGAATGTTCGGGGACTTATTTTTGTCATGCTGGGCTTATGGATTTTAGTATTGATATCAAAATAAAGGACGAGATCGTGGGAAAGATCATCGGAGGGCAGATTCTTCCGGAAAAACCGGATGAGGAAAAGTTCCGGGAGCTTGCCGGTGAATTTGGGATAGATCCGGATGCTTATATTGCAGCACTTCGCAAAATTCCGATCCGGACAGAGGAGAGTATCCGGGCATCGGCAAAGCTTTTAGGCGATGTTGTGAACCAGCTCGTTAATTTTGAATATATGAAGACAAAAAATGAAAAGCTGATCTCTCTTCTTGATAATGAGATCAGGGACGCAGTGGATATGATCCATGAATTGAATGGAAAATCAGAGAATCTGGCGAAGATCGAGTCAAAGCAGAAGATGCTTTCTCTCAACGCCTCGATCGAGGCGGCAAGGGCAGGAGAGGCAGGAAGAGGTTTTGCAGTCGTTGCCTCACAGGTTGGCAAGCTCTCCGCAGATTCCTCCGAGATCAATGCCTCGATTAGTGAATCGTTACATAACCTGACAGAAACGATCGAAGCGATGGCGGAGGCGAATGATTATTGATTTTTATGCTTAACGCAATACAATAATATGAATACTTTGTCAAGGGAAAATCCAATTAAATTTTTCAGATGGCGGTTTGCCGGTCATAAAGTCCGACAGACCGCTTCTTTTTTGTGTGCGGGAAATCCCCGTTATACGTATTTCCGTTTTTTTCCTACTTAACACAATATTGTAATATGTGTATATGCCGGGGATGAAAAACGAAAAGGGGGAAGTAAGATGAACATCAATTTTCATTATTATCTTGTCAAAGCAATGGCGATCGAAGCAGGTTTGAGTGAAGGCGAGGCGCAGATCCTTGCGCTGACTTCGCAGATGGTGGATGATGTGACGCCGGATTTTTTCAAGGGGCAGAAGTTTCCGACAGAAAAAGGAGAGATGTTAAAGATTTATGTGGAAAACGAGCCACCGGAATATTTCAGGAACAATGGCATGGTGGGGGAGAAAAAGGATAATGGTTATGAATTTTGTCCGTCCATTACGTCATTTGGGTTACTGGATGCGAGACAGGAATTTTATCAGCTTGAAAGTGTGATCCCATTCCACTTCTTTGTGGAAAATTATACGGAGGATCCGGCTGACCGGGCTGATCTTCGCACAAAGCCGGCATTGCCGGGAAGCTATTTGTATGACTCGATCAATGCGATCGTAGACAGCATGGTTCAGAGACAAGAAGCAGAGGATGACTCGCAAAGGCTCAGGGATTTAGTGAGAGTGGGGATGCTTCTTCATGTGTTTGCGGATACGTTTGCCCATGATGGGTTCAGCGGGTCGAAAGGCTGGGAGAATGAGGCGAAGATCGTCAAGATTTTTGATGCCGGGTTGAATGAGAGGGGCAGAAAGGGGATTGAACATTTTACAGACCGTTTGGCTGGCCTGACAAATTGTGGACATGGACAGTTGGCGCATCTGCCGGATGTGTGCTGCACAGCGTTCTGGTATCAGTGTATGGCACATGAGGGTGATGGGTATCTGCTGAATAAATGTCGTTACAACCGGGATGTGTTTGAACTGTGTGCGGAGTATATTTTTGGATGGCTTATGAAATTGTCCGGCTCCGCAGACCAGACTGTCGAGAAATGGGAACAGATCCGGGAAACCTTGATGGGTACTGCATGTCTGGTCACGAGTGAGATCGATGACGGAGCGCATGCGGATCAGCTGGCAGCGGTATGGGCAGAGAATTATTTTCAAGATCTGGATATGGAAGGAAAATTAAAATATAAAACCAATTATTTATTTCAACAGAGTGAAACTGCGGAAATAGACGGTGTTCCGGTCTATCATTTTGGAAATGCGGATCTTTTCTATCTGTTCAATGAGGTGACGTATGATTTGAGGCGTTGTGTGACAGGAAAGTTTTAAGGGGTTAGAAACGGACTTTTCTGCCGGAAGGTGATGGCGGTGTCACCCGGCTGTCTGAAAGTGGTTCAAAAAAAGAAGGATTTATACAAAATGATCGCGTACCGGCGGGTGCGGCGCAGAAATGGAGTGAATTATGGTGAAACAGCAGAATTTTGATGAATTAGTGGCAGCCATCCAGAAGTCTTTTTTACAGTGTGGCCGGCTTGCAGAGAGACAACATATTGAAATGTTATCAGGCTTCTTTGATTCGGAAAACAAACCAGTCAGCATACCGTTTCGTATGCCTCAGTTTGATGATAGCGGAAATGTAACATATCAAGACGTATCAATCCCTAAACTGTGCCTTGTTCCAATATCATCCCTGAAACTGGATGGGGTCAAAGTTGATTTTAAGGTCAGACTGACAGGGGCGGTTTCTCTGGAAGAAAAGAAGGAGGATAGCGGGAAAGAGCCTGTAGAAGAAAGGCGTTCCTTTCTTGGTTATCTTCCGGGTGGAGGACGAGGAAGAAATCCGGATGATTTTGCTAATATTACTTTACAGTTTGCTTCACAGGAGCCGCCGGAGGGGATCATGCGTATTCAGGACGAGCTTATCAGAGTAACGCTGTAACCGAAGGGCGGGAAAGTCTTTTCTATATAAAACATGTTAAAGCGACAGTGAACGCAGTTTGCTGTTGCGGAAAAGGAGGAAAGTATGGCAGATGAATTGGTAAGCATGCAGGATCAGTTTAGTGGTCTTGACATGGGGGCATTGATCGGTGGGCCGCTGAAGGCAGCCTGTGACGCCCAGATCATGATGGCGAAAGCGACTTCGGATTTTATCCAGCATGTCGGTATGGATGATGTGGATGAACATGGGGTCAGGAAAATACGGACGGTGGATTTTTCATTTGCAAGACCGTCGACATCCGGAGATGGAAACGGAATTGGGATGGAAAAGGTGAACCTGAGCGTTCCGCTTTTATCGATCGTGAAGATTCCGACGCTTTCTGTGGATGATGTCGATGTGACGTTTGATATGGAGGTAAAATCTTCTGTCTGCAGTGAGAAAACATCAGATAGGAAGGGTGAAGTGGATGGCAAAATGGGCGTGAAAGTTGGCCCATTCTCAGCAAATGTGAGCATCAAAGGTTCGATCTCCGCTCATGAGAGCAACACGAGAAAGAGCGATAATTCGGCGAAGTATCATGTTCAGGTACATGCGAAGGACTCGGGAATGCCAGAAGGTCTGGCGAAGGTTCTGGATATTCTTTCCACAGCGAGCGCACCGGCACAGATCGAGGCGATCGAACAGGATGGAAAGGGCGGCTCCGCGCAGGGTGGTACGGCATCAGGCGGAACATCAAATAGTTCCGGCAACAATACCCCTTCTAAAAATCAGGAAGGGGCAGGCGAGAAAAAGTAAAAAACCTTAAGGAAGGAAATGAAAAAGATTATGGCAGAGACATTTTCCGTAACAGACGTAGGGTATGTTCACCGGATCATCGTGGGGAATGACGATCCGGAAAAACAGCCGGATGAGGAGCATTACAGAAAGCAGACCGAACTTCTGAACCGGTGTCTGAGCGAATTTCCCAAAGGAAAGATCATCGCTCAGGAAAAGAATTTTTATATTTTGAATATCGGAGAGCATCAGGTAGTCATGCAGTATGTGGTGTATCATGTGGGATTTCACAGAAAACCTCCGTGGCTTGCGGGAAAATGATCCTGTCGGCAGGGAGAGCAGCTTGACGGAATGTGTCAAGCTGTGCTTTTCCTGAAAAGAAAGATGAGGAAATGCGATGAGAAGCTATAGCTATAAAAATGATATGGAATTTTTGGAGATGGCAGATGGATATATCATCAGCGACTACATAAGGAAGTCTCTGTTTAATTCGCTGGAATGGTATATGACCATGTATCACAAGTACAATTTCCGTTATCATGTGAGCAGTATGATCGGACTTATTCTTCCGACGTTTATTATTGTGCTGAATGATCTTCAGGACTTTCAGAGTCTAGGCATTATGTGCAAAATAGCGATTTCCGTTATCTCTGCACTTGTTGCGATCGCCAATGGACTCGGGAGCCTTTACAAGTGGCATGAAAAGTCAGTCGGATACCGCAGATGCATCGAGAAGATCAAATGCGAGGTGGTTTATTATATAGCAGAAATCGGCGCTTACAGCAATCCTGAAATGCGTGACAGGAATTTTCTTGAGAAGATGGAGAGAATCCTTTTGAATGAAAATAAAGGCTGGGCGCAGACCGAACTCCAGAAATTGGAGGATGTCTTGGATAAACTGCCGGATGATGATGGTGATGCGGATGCGGACGTAGAGGATGTGCCGATGGATGTAATATCTGAAGATACGCCCGATGATACGTCGTGGGGCGACGCAGGCGAAGACGACGTAATCGAAGACGACATAGTCGAAAACGACATGGTAGAAGAAGTTTTTTCATCTGAATATGAACAGAAGGGAGAGAAAGCAAATGGCAGAAGACAAAAAAATCACAGCAGACATGATCGTTGCTAAGGCAAAGGAGTTTGAGGGAGTAAAAGAATCGCCGCCAAACAGTAATAATGTGAAGTTTAACACAGATTATTATGGCAAACCGGTCAAAGGTTCCGCTTATCCGTGGTGCTGTGCATTTGTGTGGGATGTGTTCCGGATGTGCGGGGCGTCAAAACTTTTTTATGATGGTCAGAAAACAGCGCTTTGTGCGGCGGTAGAGAGTTGGGGGAAAAAGAAGCATCTTGTGATCAGCGATAAAACAAAGGGGAAAAAGGGCGACCTTGTGATCTTTGATTTTACACATAGCGGGAGACCCTGCCACATCGGGATCATCATTAAGAAAAATGCGGATGGAACATATCGGACAATCGAGGGGAATACCGGATCGGGAAACAATAGCAATGGGGGCTGCGTGATGCAGCGAAACCGTAATATCAGCTTGATACGGTGTATCATACGACCTAAATATACAGCATAAAGACCGCAGCTCAATGACGGGGTTCAAATTAGCACCGTTGAGTTCGCCGGAGAAGAGGGACGGATACTATTTTAAAAGGAAATGGTATCGGTCTTTCTTCTGCTTTTGGTGAAAAAGATATGCACCTTACGTATACAGGCAAATGCCGGCTTCTATTTATGTTATCATATTTTTTACAGATGGAAATGGAGCGTGCATAATGAAAGACAAAGTGATGGAAGATTACAGGGACTTTCTGGTTTCAAAGGATAAGTCAAAAAGTACGATTTCTACATATGTGAGACAGGTCAGGCGTTTTATGGGGGAGTGCGGGGAATATCCGGAGGACAGGAGTGTCGTGGAGGATTATGTAGCAACTTTGCGAAAACGGTATAAACCGGCCACTGTAAATCTGTATGCGATCGCCATAAACAGTTATCTGAAATGGAGTGGAAATGAGGATTTGAGGATACGTACCAAAAAATTAAAAAAGATGTTTGTCCTAGAAAATGTTATTTCGGATGAAGATTACCGGAGGATGTTAGCATATGCGCAGGAGAGCGGACGGGAAAAATATTATTATATCATGCGGGTATTAGCCGGAACAGGGATACGGATCGGAGAACTCAGATATATAACAGTAGAAAATGTCAAGCGGGGGAGGGGATTGGTGTACAATAAGGGGAAATACCGGGAAATTTTTATTTCCACCGGGCTTCAACACCTTTTGATGGAATACTGCAGACAGGGAAATATCCAGACAGGAGCGATTTTTACCGGGACGACGGGAAATGTTCTGTCACGGAGTGCGGTATGGCAGATGCTCGTTAAGATCGCAGACCGGGCGGGTGTGGACAGGGAAAAAGCTCATCCGCATTCGTTCCGTCATTTTTTTGCAAAGACATACATTGATAAATGCGGAGATCTCACAGCGCTTGCCAATATTCTGGGTCATAATTCTCTGGAAACGACAAGGATTTATACGATGCGCACCGGTGAGGAGATCAGAGAGCAGATGGATGGGCTGGGGCTGTGAAGGATGTATTGCTATAGTTTGCAAAGAATCGGTGACGGTCGTGCAGCAGAGACAATGTTTCATGATTCAGACACGCTTCCTCTCTATAAACACGTAGCGGTGCTAAAACCGCACTTTGTACGCAGCCTAAGAACCGACGCGTTTATAAGGTTACTGTGAAAAATTGCACTGATGTGCCAATTTTCCACAAAGCAATTTGTTTCTGAGCGAAAACAAATTGCTCTGATCCGACACGAGAAACTCTTCGAGATTTCTCGTGCGGTTCTTCGCGATAAATCGCTCAGAAATGAGGGTTATCATGAAACATTGTCTCTGCTGCACGAAACTTAATCCTGAACCATCTGAGAAAAAATTGTCCGCAAAAAGTGAGCGGGTAAAGAATATGAGTTGATACGATAATTGGTATTGGCTCATATTTTTTTATAAAAATGTATGAGGTGGAGGACGATAGTAAGATATGCTATACTAAATTCCTGAGAAAGCGGCAACGAAATAATGATCATAATGGAGGGAGATCAGTCTAAAAATATCAGGGAAAGGAGAATTACGTTTTATGACTACACCTGTTTACTTTGCATAGCGTGGCTATTGCAAATACAATAAACAAAATAATGTAATAGCCTGCGCATCATACCGCAAAATGAACAGGAGATGCAAATGTGCTATTTAAGAAAAATAGAATATGAAATTGCCCTAAAAGAATCATTTTGGATTGTTCGGGTCTGCCCCAAATGTAACAGAAAGACATATTTTCAAAATACGAAAAAGTTCCGTATCAATGCCAACGGTAATAAAGTGGATATCTGGCTGATTTATCAATGTGAAGAATGTAAACATACCCTTAATCTTTCAATTTATGAACGGCAAAAAGTTTCTTTCATACCAAAGGAAGAATACCAGTGTTTTTTGGACAATGATGAGCAATTAGCGGAAATGTATGGTAAAAGTGTGCAGTTATTTCATAAGAACAAAGTAACCATTGATTTTGAAAAGGTGAATTATGATTTTGTAAAACTGCATGAAACTACGGAATACAGTGATTTCGGAGAACAGCTTGTAATTGAAATAAAGAATCCTTATCAACTGAAAATCCGTCCGGAAAAACAAATTGCTGAAATTTTGGGGATGTCAAGAAGCCAAGTTAAAAACTTGTTGAAAAAGGGAGAAATGGAATTAAAGGCGGAACTGCCGCAATTCATTTCTGTCAGTATCAACGCCTGTCAACTTCATATGGATAGAAAGCGGGGAATAAAATTTCAGGAGGTTTTGTTCATGGAAATTGAAACACAGCGGTTGCTGATTCGGAATGTAAAAACGGAAGACGAAATATCTTTTGTTAAAATGGCTGCGGACGGAAGTTTAAATGATTGTGGTTTTGATAAAGACTGCGGCAATTGGATAACAAAGTGGATAGATGAAGTAAAAGGCTTTACATTCAGAGATAATCCCCATATGGATTATCTGGCTTATACAATAACTTTAAGGGATGAAGCTGTGGTAATCGGTTCGGTTGGATGTTCCTATTATGACGACTTTCAGAAAACAGGTATTGTATATTTTATTGGGGCACAATATAGGAATAACGGTTATGCAGTTGAAGCAGTTAAAGCATATACGGAATATTTTTTCAGTCATTATAATGCAAAAACAATGATAGCAACAGTGAGAGATGAAAACATAGCATCTTGGAAAGTAGTTGAAAAAGTGGGATTTAATCTGACTGAAAAAAGAATGTATAAAGATTTGAATGATGATGAAGAGAAACTATATCGTTTTTATGAAATCACGAAATTTAGTTAAAGGGCAATAATCAAAAACAAGCTTTCAGGTTTGTGATCAACCACTTTTTAGCATGAAATTCACAGAGGTATATGTGCCTCCTCTTTCCAAGAATCCAGTATTTAAGGACAGCAGATTTTATGAACATGGGTTTTAAGCACGTGGGTATGAGATGTTGGTATTTTCAACATCCATACCACTACGTTGCTTAAATAACGAGAGTGCCCATGTGAGTAAATCTGCTGTCCTTAAAATACGGAACTTGAAATAACCAACCTCTCCTAGCTACAAATAAAATAAAACTTTATTATTCCCATCCTGCCACAGATATGCTATAATGAACTGAAAAAATATAATAAAGGAAATGGGGATAAAGATGTCAGAGCAATATACGCTGATCACGGGAGCATCCGGTGGGATCGGCAGGGAGTTAGCAAAAGTTTTTGCAGAAAATGGGAATCATGTAATACTGGTTGCGAGAAATGAAAAAAGACTTTGTGAAGTAAGGGATGAAATACAGAAGAATTATGGGGTCAAAGCAAAGGTGATCGCTGGGGATCTGGCAGGAGGGGAAACCGTGGACAGGGTGTATCAGACAGTAAAAGAAAATGGCTGGGAAGTTGATACGCTTGTCAATAATGTTGGATTTGGTGATCATAACTGTTTTTTTGATACTTCGTGGGAGCGCCAGAAAAATATGCTTGATATCAATATCTCAGCGCTTGTTTATATGACATGGCTCTTTGGCGGCGATATGAGAAAGAGAGGGCATGGGCGGATACTGAATCTGTCTTCGATGGCGTCGCTTTGTGCCGGGCCTTACATGGCGCTGTATTATGCCTCTAAGGTATTTGTGCGTTCTTTTTCAGAAGCCCTTACCGAAGAACTTGCTCCGTTTCATGTGGCGGTGACTGCCCTTTGTCCGGGGCCGGTTTCGACTGAATTTGAAAAGAATGCGAAACTGGGCGATTCCAAGATGTTCCATGTGTTGAAGGTGGCGGATGCAAAAGCAGTTGCAGAGGCAGGATACCGGGGACTGATGAGAGGAAGAGCAATCGTTTACTATGGATTTGCTGCTAAACTGCTCAATGTCGTTTCGCGGGTTTTTTCCAGAAGGCAGACGAGACGGGTCGCTATGAGGATCAATGGTGTTAAGTGTGAAGCAAGCCAGTAGGCATAAAACAAAGGGGTCATATATGAAAATAAAAAACTTGAATCCGGTAAATTTTATTATTTTATTTTTTGCCGGCATTATCAATTCAGTTGGTGTCACGATGTTTCTTGCACCGGTGAATTTGTATGACAGCGGATTTTCAGGAACATCTATGCTTATGTGGCAGTTGTCCTCCAATGACTGGTCGCTCTCGGTGTTTTTGATCTTGTTGAATATTCCGTTTTTTCTCTATGGATACCGGAAACTTGGTATCCAGTTTACTGTATATTCAATCTGGGCGGTTGTGGTCTACTCGGCTTCTTCGTACATTATCACTTATGTTCTTCCGGTGGATGTGGCAGAAGTTTCGCCATTTGCCGGTTCGGATCTGCTTTTATGTGCGATTTTTGGCGGAATCATTTCCGGAATTGGAAGCGGTTTGACGATACGGTTTGGCGGAGCGATCGATGGGGTTGAAGTTCTGGCAGTCATATTTGCAAAAGGACTTGGTATTACAGTGGGTACATTTGTAATGATATATAATGTAATCCTGTATATTGTGACGGGATGTATGTTCCAGAGTTGGATTCTGCCGCTCTATTCGATCATCACGTACGGGGCGGCGATCAAGACAGTTGATTTTATCGTAGAGGGATTGGATAAGGTAAAATCAGCGATGATCGTCACGACAAAGGCGGAAGAGATCAGCAGCCAGTTATCAGAAATATTTGGACATGGCGTCACGCATATTGACGCAAAGGGGTATTACTCCAATACCGAGCAGACGATCATTTATTTTGTGGTGAATCGTTTTCAGATTATCAAACTAAAAAATATTGTAACTGCTGTCGATCCGAATGCATTTGTGACCATATCCGAGGTGTCAAATGCGTTTGGAAAAAGTATAGGAAAATAATTAGTAAGAAAAGATCATAGAAATGAGGAAACAGAATGAAACTGGAATGGAAGACCTGTATCCGTGCCGGAGTAACCATAGCGGTGCTGTATTTATTTATCACATATTGGGGCGTGATCGCTGCGGGGGCAAGACTTGCTTTTCATGCGGCATCCCCGCTTATACTTGGCTGTGTGGTCGCCTATGCAGTCAATATTCTTATGAGCTTTTTTGAACGCCATTATTTTCCCCGGTCGAAAAATAAATTTGTCAAAAAAAGCCGGAGTGTGGTGTGCATATTGATTTCGTATCTGAGCTTGATCGGCATTATTATGCTTATTATTGGTCTGATCGTGCCGGAACTGACGAGCTGTGTCCGGCTTTTGATCGTAAAAATCCCGCCGCTTATGGAGAAGATATCCGGAAATTTCAGCCAAAATATGGAGCTTGGCAGATATATCAGTGAGCTTGGTTCCGTGACAAAGAGCGGGGAGATCGACTGGCAGCAGATCATAACGAAAGCGGCGAACTGGATGGCGGGAAGCCTTGGCGGCGCAATGGGTGTCGTGGGCGGCATGATATCCGCTACTTTTTCAACCGTTTTTAATATTATCATGAGTATTATATTTTCAATTTATCTTTTGGCGGGAAAGGAGAAAATCCTGTCCCAACTTCGGAGAACAGCCTCGGTATATATAAAAGAAGGGGCGTACAGAAAACTTCAATATTTTCTTTCTACGTTTAATGAAAGTTTTCACAGTTTTATCGTAGGTCAATGTATAGAAGCAGTTATTTTGGGAAGTCTGTGTGCGCTTGGCCTGCTGATCTTGAGGATGCCATATGCGGGAATGATCGGGGCGCTGATCGGGTTTACCGCATTGATTCCGGTGGCAGGAGCGTATATCGGCGGTGCGGTCGGATTTTTGATGATCGCCACGGTGTCGCCGGTTCAGGCGGTGGTTTTTGTCGTATTTCTCGTGATCCTCCAACAGCTTGAGGGACAACTGATCTATCCAAGAGTTGTGGGAGCGTCGATCGGCCTTCCCGGGATATGGGTGTTAGCTGCTGTGACGGTCGGCGGAAGTGCGATGGGGATTACCGGCATGCTTTTCTTTGTTCCGCTGGCGTCGGCTCTCTACCGGCTTTTAAAAGATGATGTCAATCAGAGAACAGAAAAGAGGAAACCGCTTCAAAAACGAGAGCAGGACAGGGAAAAGGAAGAGTGTGCAGATGAATGAAAAAACAAAGCATATTTGCATCGGTATTCTAGCTCATGTGGATGCGGGGAAAACGACTCTTTCCGAAGCGCTTCTTTACCGGTGCGGGGTGATCAAAGACCCGGGGCGGGTAGACCACCAGAATACTTTTTTAGATACGTCGGGACTGGAACGGGAGCGAGGGATTACAATATTTTCCAGTCAGGCGCGTATGAGTTATGGAAATATGGCGGTTACGCTGTTGGATACTCCGGGGCATGTGGATTTTTCGGCGGAGATGGAGAGGACGCTCCAAGTGATCGATTATGCAGTTCTCGTGATCAGTGGTGCCGACGGTGTTCAGGGACATACGGAGACGCTTTGGCGGCTTCTTGAGCAATATGAGATTCCCTGTTTTCTTTTTGTAAATAAAATGGATCTGCCGGGGACGGAAAAAGAGAAGCTCATGAAGGAACTGCAAAATACCCTGTCAGATGGATGTGTGGATTTTTCCGGCACAGACCGGGAGGAATTTGCAGAAAGTATCGCGCTGTGTGATGAAAAGCTGATGGAAAGCTATCTGAAACATGGCGGTCTGGAGTTAGAAAAAGAAATACCAGTATACATACGGAGGCGGAAAATTTTTCCCTGCTTTTTTGGCTCAGCGCTTAAATTAGAAGGAGTTACGGAGTTTTTAAGCGGGTTAGAGGAGTATACTACAGAAGAAGAATGGCGAAAAGAGTTTGGCGCAAGGGTCTTTAAAATTTCCCGGGATTCGCAGGGGGTGCGGCTGACCCATATGAGAGTGACAGGAGGGGAACTCCGTGTCAGGATGCCCTTGCTGTCAGAGGAAAAGGTAAATCAGATCCGGCTTTATTCCGGAGAAAAATACGAGACTACAGGTGTAGTAAAATGTGGTGAAATATGCTGTGTGACCGGTATGGATACGACATATCCCGGACAGGGGTTTGGCGGAGAAAGTGATTTTTCGGGAAAGCAGTTGGAGCCGGTTTTGCGGTACAATGTAGTGTTTGCTGAGGGGACAGAGATTACCGATGCATTGAAAAAGCTGCGTCAGTTAGAGGAGGAGGATCCCAAACTCCATCTTTTCTGGGATGAGCGGGTGCAGCAGCTTTTTATCCAACCGATGGGAGAGGTGCAGCTTGAAGTGCTGCAGAGCGTGATAAAAGAGCGGTTTGATATGGAGGTGCAGTTTGGGGAGGGGGCGATCCTGTACCGTGAGACAATACGGAATACGGTGGAGGGTGTCGGGCATTTTGAACCTCTGCGCCATTATGCGGAGGTACATCTTCTGCTTGAACCCCTGCCGGCGGGCAGCGGACTGGTAATTGCCGCAGACTGCAGTGAGGACAAACTGGATCTGAACTGGCAGAGGCTTGTGCTTACGCATTTGTCGGAGAAAGAATTTGCGGGAGTTCTGACCGGTTCTCCGGTGACGGATCTGAAAATTACGCTCGCAGCGGGCCGGGCGCATCAAAAACATACGGAGGGCGGGGATTTCCGACAGGCGACATACCGGGCGGTGCGTCAAGGTTTGATGCAGGCGGAGAGCGTCCTTTTAGAACCATTTTATGAATTTCGCATGGAAGTACCGGCGGCGTGTATCGGGCGTGCGATGTCGGATATAAAAAGGATGTGCGGGGAGTTTGAACTTTTGCCGGAGCAGGGAGAGAGTGCAGTCATTACAGGGACTTGTCCGGTTTCGACAATGAAAACATATCCGTCAGAGGTTGCTTCTTATACGAAGGGGCGGGGACGTATCACCTGTTCGTTTTGTGGATACCGCCCGTGCCATAATGCTGAGGAGGTTATCGAACAAATCGCTTATGACTGTGAGAGGGATGTGGAAAATACGCCGGATTCCGTTTTCTGCACCCACGGTTCCGGTTTTATTGTAAAATGGGATGAAGTAAAGGATCATATGCATGTCGAGAGTGTACTACAGGAGAAGAATACCGAAAAAGATGGAAAGGAGCCAACGTCTGGGACGAGCCGGAGTGCGACAGACAATGCGGCATATTATGCAGAGGAAAAGGAGTTGGAAGCGATTTTTGAGCGGACATTCGGGCCGGTCAAACGCAGGCTTCCTGCGCAGGAGATCCGGGTGATAAAAGGGAAACCCGAAAAAGAACATGTGGCGATCCGGGAACAGACGCCGATGGAGGAGTATCTTCTCGTAGATGGATATAATATTATTTTTGCGTGGGAGGAGTTAAAGCGTCTGTCGGAGGTGAGTCTGGATGCCGCCCGCACGAAACTTATGGATATCTTGTGTAATTATCAGGGATATGCCGGGTGTCATCTGATCGTTGTATTTGACGCTTATAAGGTAAAGGGAAATCCCGGAAGCATTGAAACCTATCACAACATTAGCGTGGTCTATACAAAAGAGGCGGAGACAGCAGATATGTATATTGAGAAAACGACCAAGAAGATTGCAAAGAAACACCGTGTCCGTGTCGCTACTTCGGATGGCATGGAACAGATGATCATTCTCGGACATGGGGCGTCAAGGCTTTCTGCGTCTGCATTCCGTGAGGAAGTAATGCATGTAAAAGAGCAGATTCAGGATGCGATCCAGACAGGTGATGGAGGAATACTGTAAAAAATTGCACTGATGCGCCAATTTTTTACATAGCAATTTGTTTCTGAGCGAAAACAAATTGCTATGATCCGACACGAGAAACTCTTCGAGATTTCTCGTGCGGTTCTTCGCGATAAATCGCTCAGAAAGGAGGAATACAATGATTGAGAGCATATCGAATACGCAGGTGAAAAAAATAAATAAATTAAAAAAGAATGCGCGTCTGCGCAGGCAGGAGAAGTGTTTCATCGCAGAGGGATTTAAACTTGTCGAGGAGGCGCTTTCTTATGAGAAGGTGCAAAAAATCTATGTGTCCACGGAGGCAGAGGATGAATATTTGCAGCGGATTTCCCATAAAATAAGTGAAAACTGCATAGAATGGGTTTCTCCACTGGTATTCCGGGAGATTTCGGATACTGCTACGCCGCAGGGGATTTTGGCTCTGGTGGAAATGCCGGAATATGACCGTGAGAAGATCATAAAAAATGAAGAAGCCGCGCTGATTTGTCTGGAGGATATAAGAGATCCGGGAAATCTTGGGACGATCATCCGGACAGCAGAAGGAGCCGGGATGAGTGCATTTGTAATGTCTGTGGGATGCGTGGATCTGTTCAATCCGAAAGTGGTACGAGCTACGATGGGGGCGATGTTCCGGATGCCATTTTACATCACAGAAAACATGACTACAGAAGTAGAACAACTTCGCAAAGAGGGATTTACTTTCTATGCGGCACAGTTAGATGGAACAAAAGATTATACGGAATGCGGATATCAGGGAAAGACCGGGCTTCTGATCGGAAATGAGTCAGATGGCATAACGCCGGAGACTTCGGAGGCGGCGAATGAGAAAATAAAGATTCCGATGGAGGGAGGCGTGGAGTCTTTGAATGCGGCGGTTTCGGCAGCGATTTTGATGTATGAGGTACACCGGAAACGCAGAATATGATTCGGAGATATGACGTTTGCAGGCGTTTTAACGGAAATCTTTAACGGAAATGCAGTAATTAGGGTTTGCAAAAATGCATAAAATATAGTAAAATGGATGCGATATCATTTTTTTACTGCATGAAGAATGTGGTTGAGAAAGGGGGCGCGGGATATGAGCAGTATTATCTGGCTTGTGATTCTGGCGGTCATGATCGTGATTGAAATCGCTACGTTGGGACTGACTACGATCTGGTTTGGCGTCGGGGCGATCGGAGCTGCGATCGCAGCGTATATGGGATACGGGATTTGGATCCAGTTGGCAGTATTTACCGTGTTGTCGGTGATTGCGATGGCATTGTGCCGGCCATTTGCTGTGAAATATCTGAATAAGGATAAAGAAAAAACGAACGTTGAGGACATCGTCGGAAAAACAGCGGTGGTTTCCAAGAAAATCGACAATGAACTGGCTGTTGGCGAGGTCAGGATCAATGGGATGGAATGGACAGCCAGAAGCGAGGATGGCAGTGTGATCTCGGAGGATGCGAGAGTGACTGTCGTGGCAGTTGAGGGTGTCAAATTGATCGTAAAGGCATGATCAATTCACTAATCGTAAAACGATAAAGAAATAAATATACGGTGACGGGTGCCGATATACCCGGAGAAAGGAACAGGTGAAACTATGGGACCAGAAACAGGAATTAGTGCCGGAGTGATCACAGCGATCATACTGATCGTTATCATCTTGATCATTCTTGCATCATGCATCAATATCGTACCGCAGGCGCATGCCTATATTATCGAGCGATTGGGCGGCTATGTGGGAACATGGTCTGTCGGGATACATTTTAAACTTCCGGTTCTTGACCGGGTGGCAAGGAAGGTGAATCTGAAAGAGCAGGTCATGGACTTTGCACCGCAGCCGGTGATCACAAAGGATAACGTTACGATGCAGATCGATACGGTTGTATTTTTCCAGATCACAGACCCGAAACTTTTTACGTATGGTGTGGAAAATCCGATCATGGCGATCGAGAACCTGACAGCTACGACGCTTCGTAATATCATCGGTGATCTGGAACTTGACCAGACGCTCACATCGAGAGAGACGATCAATACCCATATGCGATCCAGTCTGGATATCGCAACTGACCCGTGGGGAATCAAGGTAAACCGTGTGGAACTGAAAAATATCATTCCGCCGCGTGAGATACAGGATTCTATGGAGAAGCAGATGAAGGCAGAGCGTGAGAGACGTGAGTCCATTCTCCGTGCCGAGGGTGAGAAAAAGTCTACCGTGCTTGTGGCAGAAGGTAAAAAAGAGTCTGCAATTCTTGAAGCAGAGGCAGAAAAAGAAGCGGCGATCCTTCGTGCCGAGGCGAAAAAAGAGGCAATGATCCGCGAGGCAGAGGGACGCGCCCAAGCGATCGAGGCAGTACAAAAGGCGACAGCAGAGGGTATCCGCTATCTCAATGAGGCGGCTCCGTCCCAGTCTGTGCTTACGATCAAGAGCCTTGAGGCATTTGAGAAGGCGGCTGACGGAAAAGCAACAAAGATCATCATACCGTCTGAGATACAGGGAGTAGCAGGACTTGCCAAATCTGTAGTAGAGAGTGTGAAAGAAGCTTAGACAATACGTTTGGATTAAATTTAGAAAGCAGCTCAACGGTATCGTTGAGTCAGGATAAAAAGAGGGGTTTCACCGGTTCTGATCCCGCATCACACCGATGAAAAACCCTCTTTCATACATAATAGCACGAGGAAGGAGAAAGATTATGAGCCTGAAAGGAAGGAATTTTCTGACATTAAAAGATTTTACACAGGAAGAGATTACATATTTTCTTGATGTGGCAGCGGAATTAAAGGAGAAAAAGAAAAAAGGGATTCCGCACAGGATGCTGGAGGGAAAAAATATTGCATTGATTTTTGAGAAAACAAGTACACGTACCAGATGTTCCTTTGAAGTGGCCGCTCATGATCTTGGGATCGGCGTGACATATTTAGACCCGAAAGGTTCCCAGATCGGGAAAAAAGAAAGTATCGCAGATACTGCCAGAGTGCTTGGAAGGATGTTTGACGGGATTGAATACCGCGGCTATGGACAGGAGATCGTGGAGGAACTTGCCGAATACGCAGGCGTTCCGGTGTGGAACGGGCTGACGAACGAATATCATCCGACGCAGATGCTTGCGGATCTTTTGACGATAAGGGAGCAATTTGGCAGACTAAAGGGAATCAAACTGGTATATATGGGCGATGCGCGCTACAATATGGGAAACTCGCTGATGATTGCCTGTGCGAAAATGGGGATGGATTTTGTGGCTTGTGCGCCAAAAGAATATTTTCCCAATGATGAACTGGTGGCACGGTGTCAGGAATATGCAAAAGAAAGCGGCGCCACGATCACTTTGACAGAAGATGTACAGGCAGGGACAAAGGATGCGGATGTTCTTTATACGGATGTGTGGGTTTCGATGGGGGAACCTGACGAGGTATGGGCGGAGAGGATCCGCGCGCTTTCTCCGTATCAGATCAACCGCAAAGCAATGGAGCAGGCAAAGGATACAGCGGTGTTCATGCACTGTCTGCCGGCGTTCCATGACTTGAAGACAACAATCGGCAAAGAAATTTACGAAAAATATGGGTTGACAGAGATGGAAGTTACGGATGAAATATTTGAGCAGTATGCGGATGTGGTTTTTGAAGAAGCAGAAAACCGTATGCATACGATCAAGGCTGTGATCGCAGTTACTTTGTGTGACAGCATGTGACAGGATGATGAAGGCAGAAAATGGCGGATGCGGCAAAATGTATTTGCCAAAGGGAAAAGGAGGGCCAATATGGAAAGTAATTTGGATTTGGGATACCGGTATGATTGGATACAGAAGATGGCGGGCATATGTGAGGCCAGCAGTACGATTGACTCTACTTTATTTGATAGATACGAGGTAAAAAGAGGGCTTAGGGATTTAAATGGTCAGGGTGTTCTGACAGGGTTGACAGAGGTTTCGGAAATCCGCTCGTATACGGTGATCGATCACGATCTGGTTCCCTGTGAGGGAAAATTGTATTATCAGGGGATTGATATCGAAGATATCGTGGGGGGATTTTTGCATGAAAAGCGGTTTGGATATGAAGAGGTTGTATATCTGCTCCTTTTTGGGGAACTTCCCACGGAAAATCAGCTTGAAGATCTGAAGGATATCCTTGCGGAGTACCGTAAGAGCCTTCCTACAAGTTTTGTAAGGGATATCATTATGAAAGCGCCGAGTTCGGATCTGATGAATACGCTCGGCAGAAGTGTGTTGACGCTTTATTCTTATGATGAGAAGGCAGATGACACTTCGACGGAAAATGTTCTGAGACAGTGTTTGGAACTGGTGGCACTTTTGCCGATGTTTGCTGTCTATGGTTATCAGGCGGCGAATTATTTTCATGAGGGTTCGAGTTTCTTTCTCCATCCGCCGAAACGGGAGTATTCCACAGCGGAAAATATTTTACATATGCTTCGTGCGGACAGCCAGTTTACGCCTCTTGAGGCGAAGATACTCGACATTGCGCTCGTGCTTCATGCCGAACATGGCGGCGGTAATAACTCGACATTTACCGATCATGTGGTAACGTCGTCGGGGACGGATACGTATGCGGCGATCTCTGCCTCGCTTGGCTCGCTCAAGGGGCCGCGTCATGGCGGCGCCAATAAAAAGGTATCCCTTATGTTTGAGGATATGAAAAAAAATCTGGATAATTGGGAAGATGAGGATGAAATCCGTTCTTATCTGACTGCCCTTTTAAACCGGCAGGCATTTGACAAATCCGGGCTGATCTATGGAATGGGGCATGCGGTTTACTCGATCTCAGATCCCCGTGCTAAGACGTTCCGGAGGTTTGTAAAGAAACTTTCCGAGGAAAAGGATATGATGGAGGAATATGCCCTCTATGAAAAAGTGGAGCGGCTAGCACCGGAAGTAATTGCAAATGAAAGGCATATTTACAAAGGGGTCAGTGCGAACATTGATTTTTACAGCGGTCTGGTGTACAGTATGCTTGAACTGCCGACGGAACTCTATACGCCGTTGTTTGCCATCGGTCGTATCGCCGGCTGGAGTGCGCATCGGCTAGAGGAACTTGTCAATGCAGGAAAGATCATACGTCCGGCGTATAAAGCGGTTTGTCCGCATAAGCCATACACACCGATGAGTGAAAGGGAAGAGAACTGATGGAGGAAGAGCAGGTATTGTGTGCATGCAGCGCATATGAGCAGAAATTTTATCTGAATCCGAGATACTCGTCGCTTCCGGAGACGGTAAAGGATGAATTGAAGATCATGAGTGTTATGCTGACCGCAGATGTGGGCGGCGTATTTACGATGGAATTTGAGGAGGATGGAACCTTGTATCTGTCCACGACAGCGAAAGAAAATGATTTTTCCTATGATGAGATCGGAAGCTATCTGAAGATCAAGCAGATCAGGGAGGAACACGGAGAGCTGTTGGAGGGATTGGAGGAATATTACAGGACTTTTTTTGGTGAATAAAGGATGGACAAAAAATGTTATTAGCAATCGACATTGGAAATACAAATCTTACGTTTGGGGTGTTTGAGGAGGAGAAACTTTTATTTACGTTCCGGCTGACGACGAATCTGCCAAGAACGTCAAATGAATTTGGCGAGGCAATCGTGGAGGCGCTTGTAAGACAGGAGATCAAAGAGGAGGAAATCCATGACGTTATCATCGCATCGGTTGTCCCCAAAGTGATGTATTCTCTTGTGAGCGGGATCAAAAAATATTTTCATACGACGCCTTATATCGTAGGAAATGGAACAAAGACAGGCATTCATATCGCGGCGGCCAATCCGAGTGAGATCGGGGCAGACCGGATCGTGGATGCGGTGGGGGCTTATGTTTTATATGGCGGCCCTGTTATTGTCATTGATTATGGGACAGCGACAACGTATGACCTTGTCACCGGGGATGGGACATATGCGGCACGTGTGACCTGTCCGGGGATCAAGATCAGCGCGAGGGCTTTGTGGTCAAATGCCGCCCAGCTCCCTGAGATTGAGATCAAGAAGCCGGACAGCATCCTTGCTAAAAATACGATCACAAGTATGCAGGCGGGACTTTTGTACGGTACGATCGGCCAGACGGAATATATCATCCGCCGGATCAAGGAGGAATCTGGAATCCAGAATATCAAAGTGGTGGCGACTGGCGGACTTGGACGGAGCATTTCCGATGCTACGGATTCGATCAATATCTATGATCCGCATCTGACGCTTCAGGGAACACGCCTTATTTATGAAAAGACGAAAGCAGCAGAAAGTAAAAAGGGGACAACAGGTGAAAAAGATCAAGATCAGTGAGGAATGGAAGATTGGAGAGGTGACAGTGCCGGGGAGGCTTATACTGGCGCCGATGGCAGGAGTGACCGACCTGCCTTTTCGCCTTTTATGCAAAGAAAAAGGTGCAGATCTTATTTATACTGAGATGGTGAGCGCCAAAGGGATTTATTATAATAGTAAAAATACAGAGGCACTGATGGAAATCCGGGAGGAAGAAAGACCGGCGGCAATGCAGTTATTTGGTTCGGAGCCGGATATCATAAGCAGTATGGCGGCGCGGATCGAGGAACGCAATTTTGACATTCTGGATCTTAATATGGGGTGTCCGGTGCCAAAACTCGTAAATAACGGGGAGGGTTCCGCACTCTTAAAAAATATTCCTCTTGCCGAGAAGATCATAAGCAGCACGGTAAAGGCAATCCGCAAACCGGTCACGGTAAAGATACGGAAAGGCTTCCAGAATGGAGAGGAGCAGGCGGTCGAACTGGCGAAGGCGGCGGAGGCGGCGGGGGCGGCGGCGATCGCTGTCCACGGAAGGACGAGAGAGCAGTATTACAGCGGAACTGCGGATTGGGATATCATACGCAGGGTGAAGGAAGCGGTGTTGATTCCGGTTATTGGAAACGGAGATATCTTTTCGGGCGAGGATGCGGAAAAGATGTTTGAACAGACTGGTTGTGATGCGGTCATGATCGGGCGGGGAGCGAGAGGGAATCCGTGGATTTTTTCCCAGATCAAACATTATTTTGAGACTGGAGAAGTCCTTCCCAAACCGGGACTTGGAGAACTGCTAGATATGATACTCCGTCATGCAAAGATGCAGACTGAGTGGAAGGGAGAGCTTTACGGAATGCGCCAGATGCGCTCCCATTTTGCATGGTATACGTCCGGATACCCAAATTCGGCGGCGATGCGAAGGCGTGTCAATGAGATTGAAAAGATCGGGGATCTGGAAAAAATCATAAGAGCGGCTTACAGAGGGAAGGATTTATCCTAGAGTGCCGGACGAAATCACAGTTAAATCAAAGTATGAACATGGTTTGTTCATACTTTTTTTCTATGATAAAAAATAAGTCCTGATGGACTTATTAGCAACTTGAAATGGACAGAAAGATATGAGAGTAAAAACATAAAATTCAGGAGGTCTGGTTTTGAGAGAAAAAGTAAAAAAACATAAAATATGGCTGATCGCCGGTCTTGTTCTCGCCGTGTTGGCGGTGACAGTTTTGGTATTTATCAACATGCAGGGAGAAAAGGCTTCTGCCGGAGAAAATGAAAAGAAGCAGAGTACCATTTCCCTGCAGAAGATGGAGCTTACAAAGTCCATCAGTGCAACCGGAACGGTGCAGAGTAAAAAGTCAAAGCTTGTGTCAGCACAGGTAAATGGCGTCCAGATCAAGACGGTAGAAGCAGCTGTCGGAGACCGGGTGAAAAAGGGAGATGTGTTGGTGCGTTTTGATGAGAGCGATCTTCAGGATACTCTTTCTGAGGCGGAGGAAGCATTAAGCGATGCGAAAGAGGAGGCAGATAAAAATCTTTCTTCTGCCAAAAAACAGCTTTCCGAGGCAAAGGAGACATATGCGTCAGAAAAGAAAAAACTGGCTTCTGAGGTATCCAGTGCAAAAAAAGAACAGAATGAGGCCAAAAAACAGGTTTCACGTCTGAAAGAACAGGTTTCGGCGGAGAAAAATGCAGAGACAAAGGCAAAACTTGAGGAGCAGCTGACCCGGGCAGAGGAATCGCTCAAACAGGCGGAGAGCAGCTACCAGACAGCGGTTTCTGATCAGGAAAAAACAAATAAGCAGAATAAGAGCAACGTTGAGAATGCGGGAGATGCTGTGGACAATGCAGAATCAAACCGAGAAAAGAACATCAAGGAGGCAAATAAGCAGGTAAGCCAAGCAGAGGAAAATCTGGAGAACTGCCTTGTGACCGCACCATGTGATGGAGTCATAACGAGTTCTACAGCAGAAGAAGGAAATGTATATAGCGGCGGAGATTTGTTTCAGATTGACGATGACAGTTCCTATACTGTTTCTACAACTGTAGATGAATATGACATCAGTAATGTGTCGGTTGGCCAGAGGGTTGTGATTCTCACAGAGGCTACCGACGAGGATGAAATCGAGGGAGAAGTTACATTTGTAGCGCCCTCCACCGGAAGTACGACACTTGCCTCCGGAAATTCACAGTCCGGCGGGAGTGGCGAGAACGCAGCTTCCTCATCGGATGGATATGAGGTGAAGATCAAAGTAAAAACGACGGATGAAAGACTGAGGATGGGACTTACAGCGAGGTGCAGCATTATTTTGGAGCAGGCAGATGATGTGTATGCAGTTCCCTATGACGCTGTGCATGAAAATACAGATGGAACATCGGCGATCCATGTATCCGAAGGAGAAGGGGATTCTCTGTCTACAAGAGAGATTTTGGTGACAAAGGGAATGGAGAGCGATTATTATGTGGAAATACAGGGGGATGAACTGGAAGAGGGACTTTCCGTCATTATTCCGACAGATGAGATTTCTGGTACAGACGAGAAAACGCAGGAAGAGGGCGCGCTCGATATGTTTGGCGGTGCGGGGACTCCGGGCGGCGGAAATCCACAGGGCGGAAACATGGGAGGCGGAGCGCCGGGACGTGGAAACAGCAACCGAGGACATGGAATGTAGAATGGAGAAGAGTATGTTAGAAAAAGAAAATGATATGATCCGGCTGCGACAGATCGTAAAGCGGTTTTATATCGGTCAGCCGAATGAACTTGAGATTCTGCATGGCATCGATCTTGATGTAAAGGCGGGGGAGTTTATCTCTGTTGTCGGAGAGTCGGGTTCCGGAAAGTCAACGCTTATGAATATTATCGGGGCATTAGACCGTCCTACGGAGGGAAGTTATTTTCTGGAGGGAATGGATATTTGTCTTGCAAAAGATAAGAAGCTTTCTGAGATTCGGAACCGGAAGATTGGATTTGTATTTCAGACTTATAATCTGATCGCCCGCACGACAGCGCTGTCCAATGTAGAGCTTCCGATGTTGTATGCGGGAATCCCGAAAGCAAAGAGGCTTGAACGGGCAAAAGAACTCCTTCGCATGGTAGGAATGGAAGATCGCATGAGCCATCGTCCGGATGAACTGTCCGGCGGACAGAAACAGCGTGTGGCAATCGCACGGGCAATGGCAAATGATCCGTCGATCCTTCTTGCCGATGAGCCGACGGGGGCGCTGGATACAAAGACCGGCAGGGTCATTATGGATATTTTTCACCGCTTGCATGAAAAACAGGGAAAAACGATCGTGCTTATTACCCATTCCCGGGAACTGGCGGAGGAAACAGGGCGTATCGTAACGCTGTGTGATGGCGGGATCACCGGAATACGGAAAGGGGGAGGCATATGCTGATCATAGAAAATATCAAGCTTGCCTTTGGCGCTCTTAGAGCGAACAAAATGCGTGCGCTCCTTACGATGCTCGGCATTATCATTGGAATTGGCTCTGTGATCGCGATCATGACAGTAAGCGCTTCTTTGACGACATCCATTTCCGCCTCTTTTCAGGAAATGGGTGCAAATAACGTGACAGTAGGGATCAAACAGACTTCCGAGGAGACAGAAGTAAGGCAGAATGGGATGCGGTTTGGCGCCGCGAACCGGGGAGCGGCAGCGGAAGAAAAGGATTTGATCACAGATGATATGATCGCAGAACTGAAAGAAAGGTTTGCAGACCGCATTGATGCGGTGGCGATCAGTGAAGCGGTGGGCAGCGGTACGGTCACATCGGGCAGTGATACAGCGGAAATTACGATCAACGGAATCAATGAGGATTATTTTGAGAGCAGTCAGGTGACGCTTCTTGCAGGAAGAACGATAAAGAAAGAAGATCTGGATGGCTCCAAACGGGTGATCATGGTTTCAGATAAAGTAGTAGAAAACATATTTGACGGTGACAATGACCGGGCGTTATGGCAGAAGATCAGCGTTGATACCGATGGCATTTTTTACGATTATTATATTGTGGGTGTTTATGAATACGAAGAGAGCAGTTCCTTTTCCTCTTCCTCCGATGAAGATGTGGTGACGACCGCATATATCCCGCTCACGACCGGAAAGGAGCAGACCCATGCAGAGGCAGGGTATTCCCAATTTACGGTGGTGACGTCGGCAGATATCTCTTCGGTATCTGCATTTTCCGAGGAAGTTGAGCAGTTTTTTGTACCATATTATGCTGCAAATGAGGATTATCAAATATCCACTGCCACGATGGAGACGATGACGGAATCAATGAATGATATGATTGAGACGGTGGCGGTCGCAGTTTCTTTTATCGCCGGAATCTCCCTTCTGGTAGGGGGAATCGGGGTTATGAATATCATGCTTGTTTCGATTACAGAGCGGACGCGGGAGATCGGGACGAGAAAGGCGCTTGGGGCAAAGAACAGTTACATCCGTCTCCAGTTTATCATTGAATCGGTCATCCTGTGTCTGGTGGGGGGAGCATTGGGAATCCTTCTTGGATTTGCGCTTGGTGCGGCAGCGGCGTCAATGCTTGGTTATCCGGCGTCAGCCCCAGTGGCGGCGATCGTGGCAGCAGTTGCATTTTCTATGGTCATTGGAGTCTTTTTCGGATATTATCCGGCGGGGAAGGCGGCGAGGCTGGATCCGATCGAGGCGTTGAGGTACGAATAATATTTTTTGTTTTTGTTGACAAACTCCGACAAAAAGATATAATCTATAATGGACGGTGTATAGACACCCGATGCAGGGAAAATGCAAAACTAGCATTTTCCCTGATCAAACTTATTTGATTTACTATTTGAGCTGCATGAAAAGGTGCGGCATGGAGGCTTGATATATGAAAACAACAAAAAGCTTTAACATTAAATTCTTTTGTTTTTTGTTAACTGCTATTTTTTTGTCAGTAGATTTGTTCGCTTATAGTTCTATGGCCTGTGCTGCGGAAAGCCATATAAAACAAAACAGTGAAGAACCGGAAGAACCGGAAGAACCGGAAGTTTCACCGCCTCCCACCGATTTGCCTTCTGAAACAGAAAAGCCGCAGGAAACAGAGAAGCCTGCTCAGACAGGGGAACCACAGGAAACGGAACATCCTGTTCAGACAGAGAAACCGCAGAAATCACCAAAGCCGGAGGAAAAGGTTTCTTTATTAGAGGCTGTGTCAGGGGTCAGGCTAGCGAGATATACCACAAATTCTGTTAAGGTGACATGGAAAAAGCATAAAAAAGCAACGTATTACCGTGTGTATTACGGCAAAAAGAATGGGAAGGCAAAACTGGCAGGGACGACAAAAAACAGCCACTATATTGTCAAAAAGCTAAAAAACAAGACAAAATATTATTTTTATGTGGTGGCACTGGCTTCCCTAAAGTCCTCTGGGAGAAAAAGCCACCCATCAAAAAAAGTTTCCATAAAAACAAGGAATTATACCCATAAAACCGTATTTGCAGGGGATTCCATCTGTCAGGCGGTCGGTTATGGGCAGGCATTTCCACAGATGCATATTCCGGGCAAAAAGAAAGTGGTTGCATACAGGGGGTTGAATACGGTCACTTTCCACACAAAAAGGATTTTTAATGGGAAGACCGGACTGCAGAAGCTGATTTCGGAGAAACCGTACCGTGTATATATGATGATCGGGATGAATGAAATCCATTACCGGAAGACAAGCGATATGATTGCAGAATATAAGGCGATGCTGCAGCAAATTAAAAAGTCATGCCCGGATACGGATCTTGTATTGTGTGCTGTTTCACCCGTGACAAGGGCAGAGAGGGCAAGGCATTCCGGCTATTGGCAGATTCCCGTTTTTAACAGGAAGTTAAAGACACTGGCAAAGAAAATGGGGCTGCATTATTTGGATTATACAGCTTTCTTAAAAGACTCCTCTGGATATCTGAAAGCCCAGTATGCAGAGGGGGACGGTTATCACTGGAAAGCCTCTGCTTATACGGAATTTGGAAAGCTCATAAATAAATATGAAAAATCTTTAGATCAATAGGAAAGTGAGGAATATTTACCATGAAGATATGGAAAAGAAGTTTTATTTTGATATTGGCAGTTCTGCTCCTGACAGGGATGCTGCCACAGATTCCTGCAAATGCAAAAGGATCTGTCAGCTGCAAATCGCTGTGCAGTGCTGCCCTGAAGGAAGCCGAAGGAGCAGAGCATTTAAAATACCAGTCCGCCAATGCCTATGATTTTGGGGCACTGTCTGTCTCGGCAAAAAAGAAAGTGGAGAACATTTCTTATGTATGCGATGCCAAAGAGGTGTACAGTCTTTGTGTCATGCAGGCGGAGAATGTTTCCGGTGCAAAATCCCTGAAGCAGCAGTTGGAAAAATACATAAAAAATAATAAAAAAAGTTCATATCTATCGGACTATTCATCAGAGGAACAGAAAGTGTTCCAATATGCTGTCTGTGGAAGAAAAGGCAGCTATGTGTGGTATATCGCCATGTCTCCGAAAAAGGCATCTAACACCAAAGGACAGAAAGCAATTCAGAGAATGTTAAAGAAATAAAGGCATGTTTTCTGAAAAGCATTGATAAGGGAGACAGTCATCATGGTTTTTAGCAGTTTATTATTTTTATTTCGGTTTCTCCCCTTTACGCTGGCAGCTTATTATGTCCTGCCAAAGAAATTCAGGAATTTCGTTTTGTTTGTCAGCAGCCTGTTTTTTTATGCATGGGGTGAACCGGTTTATGTGGTTTTAATCCTGTTTTCTACAGTGACGGATTACTTTGCAGGAAGGGCGGTGGCTTATTGTAAGGAAAAGGGCTTTCAAGGCAGGGCAAAGGCCGCTGTGGCATGTTCTGCCATCATCAACCTCTGTCTTCTCGGGTTTTTCAAGTATGCAGATTTTTTTGTGGGCAGCCTGAACTTTCTGACAGGTATGGAGTTAAATAAACCGGGGCTGCCACTGCCGATCGGGATTTCTTTTTATACTTTCCAGACGATGTCCTATACGATTGATGTATACAGAGGCGATGCAAAGGCACAGAAAAATTTTATCGCATTCGGGGCATATGTTTCTTTGTTCCCGCAGTTGATTGCCGGGCCGATCATACGATATAAGACGGTGGCAGATCAGTTAAAAGGCAGGAAAGAGAGTGTGGAGCTGTTTTGCAGTGGGATTGTCCGTTTCGCTGCCGGGCTTGGGAAAAAGGTATTGATTGCCAATCAGCTTGGGCTGCTTTGGGAGGAAGTCGCAGCGATGGATGCCGGAAGCCTGACGACAGCATCCGCATGGCTTGGGGTGTTGGCATTCACTTTTGAGATTTATTTTGATTTTTCCGGCTATTCGGATATGGCGATTGGGTTGGGAGCTATGTTTGGCTTTTCTTTCCCTGAAAATTTTAATTACCCTTATGAGTCAAAAAGCATTACGGAATTTTGGCGGCGGTGGCATATTTCCCTTGGCACATGGTTCCGGGAATATGTCTATATCCCACTGGGCGGCAACCGCAGAGGAATCTGCAGGCAGCTTATCAATATTTCTATTGTCTGGTGCCTGACAGGGCTGTGGCATGGGGCATACTGGAATTTTGTGCTGTGGGGTGTCTATTATGGGATTTTGCTGGTGCTTGAAAAGTTACTGGGGCTTCTGTCTGTGAAACTCCCTGCTGTTCTGGGGCATATCTATACCATGCTCGCCGTGATGGTTGGCTGGAGCCTGTTTTCGTGGCAGGATATGGCAGACAGTTCCGCTTTTATGAAAGCCATGTTTTTTCAGGCAGGGGCCGGTATATCGGACAATGTTACATGGTATCTTGCCTTGTCCAATCTCCTGCTTTTAATCTTGGCTGCGTCCGGTTCTTCCTCGCTGCTAAAAAAGTCCGTGATCAGGCATTGGCTGCCGGAAAAAACCGTAAGGCGGGGGATTGCAGAGGTTGTCTTTACGGTATCCGTTATTGCCGCCTGTATTGCCATGCTGGTAAATTCTTCTTACAATCCATTTCTGTATTTTCGGTTTTAAGTAAGGGTTTGGAAAAGAAAATTTTGTGCTGATCGAGATAGGAGGCTTACCGCATGGGTGCAATAGAAAAAAAGTTAAAACTTGTTCTGATTGTGATATTCTGCCTGATTCTTTCTGCCGGGATGGCGGCATCGTTTCTGCTTCCGGATCAGGATTTTTCGGACAGGGAGAACCGGGAGCTTGCCGGGCATCCCGCCTTTTCGGGAAAGGCATTTCTTAAAGGCAAATACCAAAAACGGTACGAAAAGTGGCTCAGTGACCAGTTTGTTTTTCGTGATGAATGGTCGGCACTTTGTGCAAATATGCAGAGGATGGTGGGGAAAAAGGATGTCAATGGGATTTATCTTGGGAAAGACGGTTATTTACTGGAAAAACAGGAAGAAGTAAATTTTGATAAGGAGCAGGTTCAGAATAATGTGGAAATCCTTTCCAGTTTTTTGAATGATGCGGCGGAGCAGTATGGGTCAGAAAAAGTATCCTGTATGATGATACCCTCCAAAACAGTAGTAATGGAAGAGAAACTGCCGCTGTATGCAGAGCCTGATGATACAGGCAAAGTGATAAAAGATTTGCGGAACCGTTTGCATCAGCCGGCTCTTTTATTGGATGCAGAAGATTTTTTGAAAGGACATCAGGAGGAATATATTTATTACCGGACAGATCACCACTGGACTACCCTTGGGGCTTATTATGCATGGAATGGGTGGGCAGAGAAAATGGGATTTCCGAATCGGACAGTGGAGCATTACCGGCGGGAAACCGTATTTGATGATTTTTATGGCACTACCTATAACAAAGCACAGGTGCATGTGGCAGCGGACAGTGTGGAGCTTTTTCACAGTCCGGGCGAGGACGGGGTACAGGTGGAAATGGATGACAGCGGGAAAGTGAATGATTCCCTGTATTTCCCACAGGAGGCTGGGAAAGGATTCAACCGCTATAATGTGTTTTTTTCTAAGAATACATTTAAAATCGTGGTGACGACGAAAGCAGATACGGGAAGAACCCTGTTGCTTTTTAAAGATTCTTTTGCCAACTGTTTTGTCCCATTTTTATTGGAAGATTATGAGCGGATCATCATGATCGATTACCGTTATGGGAAAACTTCTGCGGGCAGCATTATGGGGCAGCATCCAGAGATTACGGATGTCCTTGTCCTGTTTCATACGGAAAAGTTCATGCAGAATACGAAGTTAGGCAAGCTGGCAGACACAGACGGGGGAAAGTCTGGAATGGAAGAGTTTAATCCAGATGATTTCATAAACTAAACAATATTAAATCCTAAGCTGAAACTGACGAATATGCTTGGTATAGAAGTCTCGGCAGATTCAGCAATGAAATATGGCATTTCACTGCAGAAATCCATTACGATAAAAGGCTATCAAAACTCTACTGTGGAGAAATTAGCAAAAGAGATTAACCAAGACAAGAAAAAGTATAAAAAGTCTTGGGACTATATTGTTTTTTGGTACAAGCGAAATGATTTGTGTCTGCTGAAAATAGTTGCTTTTGTCTGTTCTGTGGTGCGGATGTCATCAATATTCTCTTTAGTAAGTTGAAAAATTCCCGTGCTTCAGGATATTATTTTTGAGTTTCCCCATTTTTTCTGCTGGTAGATATATCGTAAAATAAAAAATGC
>JAMPFC010000002.1 GCA_023664685.1 Roseburia sp.
TTTTTAGTTATGCATAAAGGTTTAGTTGAGAAACACATTCATGCGTTTGTCGTGGTGTTCATAAAACTTTCACTTTTCTTTTTGTATAACTTATGATAAAATGATAACTAGTCTTATGTTTCCGTTTTTTGGTGCAAGGCATCAGAACTGCGAAGACAAAGATTGTGAAAATAAGACAGCCCAAAATGGGCGACAGGAGGAAAAGAAATTGAAGAAAAGAGCATTTATCATAAGTACATTTCTGTCGGTGTCACTGATGCTTACAGGGTGTTCATGGGACGAGATCAGAGCGAAGTTTACCGGAGAGGATCTGTCGGTGAGCGGTTCTGCAGTTGTTGTAGAGGACTATGACGCCACAGAGTGCGTTACACTGCCGGAATACAAAGGGATTGAAGTAGACTGTACGGTCAGTGACGATGAGATCCAGAGTGAGATCAACGCATTTCTCAGCCAGAACGCAACCGAAAAGAAAATAAAAAAGGGAACATGCAAGGAAGGCGATGCGGTAAACATTGATTTTGTCGGCAAGATTGATGGAAAAGAGTTTGACAACGGAAGTGCGCAGGATCAGACGATTACGCTTGGTTCTTCCGGTTATATTGATGGATTTGATGATGGAATCATCGGAATGAAGGTCGGCGAGGAAAAGGATATCAACGTTACATTTCCGGAGGATTATGGTAAGGATGAGTTGAACGGAAAACCTGCAGTATTTACGATCACCCTCAATTACATTTCCGAGACGATCGAGGCGGAGCTGACCGATGAACTTGTCGCTGAAAAGACCGAGCAGAAAACGGTTGCGGAATATAAAGAGGCAACGAAGGAACGGCTCGTAAAAGAAAAGAAGGATTCTGTAGGTGAAACAGCATATGGACAGCTTAACGATGAGACAGAGGTCAAAAAGTATCCGGAGAGTCTGCTCACGATTGCCAAAGGCCAGTTAGATATTTATTATAAAGGTATGGCAACACAGTATGGATACAGTGATTTCAATTCTTTTTTGTCAGCGATGCAGATGGATGAGGCTTCTTATAATGAAAGTCTGCAGAAGGCAGCGGAGAGCATTGCCAAGACCCAGTTGATCGCAGAGGCGGTCGCTGCCAAAGAGAACATCACGGTGACAGACGAGGAAGTGAAGAATGAAATTGCGAGTATGTCCGAACAGGCGGGACAGACGGAAGAGCAGTTCAGAACTTCATTTGAGGAATATTATGGGGGATTGCTCACCATCGAGAGGTATTATCAGACGACACTTCTCACAAATAAGGTGGTAGATTTTGTGGGCGAGAACGCAGCGATCAAGGAATAATAACATCCGGGGATAACAGATGTAAAATATAGTGTCGGGTCATAGATCAAGATTTATGTTCCGGCACTTTTTGTAGCGGATGCCGTCAGGGTTTCAGTGATGTGACGAAATTTATCAGGAAAGTATAACATATTATTGATTTTCTGGCGATAACATATATGGCGCAGTAGATGGCAGGAGACGGTGAATATGGATAGGAGTAATAACATGAAAAGCATTATTCTGGTGGTGGATGATGACAAAACAAATTTGATGTTGGCACAAAAGATCTTGCTTCCCCAATACCGTATGGCGGCGACAAATTCAGGTGCAGCCGCATTAAAATATCTGGAAAACAACCGGCCGGATCTAATCTTACTGGATATCAATATGCCGGAGATGGATGGGTTTGAAGTGATGTCCATCCTCAAAGAGAAGGAGGAGACCGCTTCCATTCCGGTTATTTTTCTTACCGCAGATAACACAGCCGAAACCGAGGTGGAATGTTTTCGTGTGGGTGCGATAGATTTTGTTGTAAAACCTTTTGTGCCGGACATTTTGTTGAGCCGGGTGGCAAAAACGATCGAACTCGAGCAGTACCGTCACAATTTGGAAAAGATGGTTCGGGAACAGGCGGAAAAGATCACGGAGGATGCGAGGCGGCTTAGTAAGATTCAGGATTCTGTCATTATCGGGATGGCGAATCTGATCGAGAGCCGGGATGGGAGTACGGGGAAACACGTGAAAAACACACAGCTTTATGTGAGAATGATCGCAAATGAATTGTTTCGCCGGAGATTATTTCCGGAGGAACTGACCGAAGGCTACATAGAGGATCTTTGCAAGGCGGCGCCTCTCCACGACGTGGGGAAGATCAAGGTGCCGGATGCTATTTTACAAAAACCCGGCAAACTGACGCCGGAAGAATTTGAGACGATGAAACGCCATACGACGTACAGCCGCAAGATCATTGAGACGATCATCGGAGATATTGAGGATGAGCATTACGTCCGCATTGTGGAGGATATCGCCATGTACCATCATGAGCGCTGGGATGGCACGGGATACCCGGCGGGCCTGATGGGGGACAATATTCCGCTCTCGGCGCGTATCATGGCGATTGCCGATGTATTTGACGCCCTTTATGAAGAGCGCTGTTACAAACCGCCGATCCGTCCCATTGAGCGGATCATACAGATCATGTCGGAGGGAAGAGGAACGCAGTTTGACCCGGTGATCATTGATGTATTTATGGAGATGCTCCCGATGATAAAAAAAGTGCTGCACATTCAATAGAAGAAAAGCGAGGTAGCTGTCTTGGAAGAAAATCTTTTTGCAACAGAAAAACTAAATAACCGGTTGGAACGGATCGTAATGACAGTTCTGACGATTTATACGGCTGTCGCATTTGTCACCGCATGGTTTGCCCAGTGGGGCATTTATAAAAAGGAAATTCTCGTCGTAGCGGTTATCGCAGGGTGGGTCGTCACGATCCGAAAAGTTTGGAACCATGAGACGAGGGCGAAGTTCATTGCCCTGATGTCATGGATCAATTATATGGTTTATGCCCTGAGTTCGGATGACCTTATTTCTACCCTCTCTGTGATGGCAGGGGTTATTGTTTTGATGGCTATTTTTTATAATCCCCAAGTTCTGTATATGGGACTGATTGTCCCCGCCATTGTCTTTAGCTATCATATATTTATCGCAAAAACAGTTGAAATCACGTCTCTGTATGATGCCCTGCGGCTTATCATGCAGCTTGTTTCGATTTATACGGTGTCTGCTGTGACGTGGATCATGATGCGAAGCCACAGGGAGATCAATGACGCACTTGTGCAGAACATCAATGAATTGAAGGTTGCCGAGCAGAGTAAGGATGACTTTATGGTAAATATTTCCCATGAGATCCGGACGCCGATCAATGCGGTGTGTGGTATGAGTGAGGCGATTCTTCAGGAAGAGCTTCCGGTAAATGTCCGGCGTGATGTCATTGATATTCAGGCGGCAGGGCGGAATCTTTTGTCCTCTGTCAGCAATATACTGGATTTTTCGGAGTTGGAGAGCGGCAAGATGGAACTGGCGGAGGAGAGTTATAATATCACCTCCACGATCACAGATATCATCAATATGACGCTGACACTGGAAAATGGAAAAAATCTTGAGTTTATCGTAGATTGTGATTCGGATCTGCCGAGCAATCTCGTAGGGGATGAGCAGAAATTGCGGCGTATTGTGATCAATCTGCTAGACAATGCGCTCAAATTTACAAAGGAGGGCGGCGTCATACTCCGCATCAAGGGAAGAAGAGAAGAGTATGGCATGAATCTGATCGTCAGTGTCCGGGATTCCGGAATTGGGATCGAGCGAAGTGAGATGGAGACGATCTTCAGCAGTTTCAGCCAAGTAGATTCCAAGCGAAACCGTGAGGAAGGCGGTGTCGGGCTGGGACTTGCGATCACTCAGGCGTTAGTCCGCCGCATGGGTGGTTTTATCACGGTAAACAGTGAGCCGGGAATCGGCAGTGAATTTGTATTTACCGTTCCACAAAAGGTATTGGATGAGACGCCGATCGTATCGATCAAGAACCGGAACCATATATTTGCTTTATGCTATATCAATATGGATAAATATAATTATTCGGTTGTCCGGGAGGGATACGAAAACTGTATCCGCCACATTTCCGAGCAGTTTGGGATTTTGTTCCGGGTCTGCCGGAATCTGCCGGAATTAAGGCGCCGTATTGAGCGGGAAAAGTATACGCATATTTTTATTGGCTGGGAAGAGTACTGTGAAGACCGGAGTTTCTTTGACAAGCTTGCCACTCAGATCACGGTAGTCCTTTTGTTGGAATACGAGCAGGAATTGTTGGTAAACAGCAATATGCTGCGCATTTATAAACCATTTACGGTGTTGTCGATCGCGGCTGTGTTTAACGGTCAAAAGCTGATCCAGAATGATGAGCAGCATATGAGCCTGCACAACCGATTTATTGCCCCAAGCGCCAATGTGCTTGTGGTGGATGACAATGCCATGAACCTGAAAGTTATGGCGAGGCTTCTTCTCCCATACCAGATCAAGGTAACGATGGCTGGCGGCGGGCAGGAGGCGCTGGAAAAGCTAGATAAACATACGTTCGACTGCGTATTTCTGGATCATATGATGCCGGAGATGGATGGTGTGGAGACGCTGCACAAGATCAGGCAGAAGCCGGGAACATATTTCCAGTCCCTCTCGGTCATCGCTTTTACTGCCAATGCCATCGGGGGCGCCAGAGAGATGTTTTTGTCGGAAGGGTTTGATGACTTTATCGCCAAACCGATCGAGCTGAGTGTGCTAGAAAGGATGCTCCGCCGGTATATTCCGGAACAAAAGCAGATCATCATAGAAGAGGACGAAAAAGAAGAGGGTGATTCCCAGACCGGTGAGGTTTCCAAACCGGAGTCCGCAGGAAATACAGAAGTCAGGGAAGAAAAGACGGTTCCGGAAAAGCCAAAAGATACATCAGAGAATCCCTCTTCCAAGTCAGATACAAAGGGGATGGCAAAACTTACCCGTGCCGGGATCAATATCGAGCAGGGAATTTCTTACTGTGGAGATCAGGAGGGATTCCGGGAGATCATCTCAATCTATCACAAAGAAGGTGCAAACCGGAGAAAGCAGTTGGCTGACTGCTTTGAACAGGAGGACTGGAAAAATTATGTGATCAATGTACATGCCTTAAAGAGTAATTCCAAAGGGGTAGGTGCAAACGAACTGTCCGAGATGGCGTTAAAATTAGAAATGGCGGGAAAAGAAAACCGCATTGAATATATTTTGCAGAATCACGAGGAATTGATGCAGACGCACGATGAGCTTCTGCGGGTGTTGGGAGACAATGAATTTGTGTACCCGGAGGGAAGCCGGCAGGAGGAGCCGGCAGGAAATGCCGGAGAGGCTGTTCAGGATGAGAAGAGGCAGGAAGAACCGGCAGCGGCGGAAACGGACGAAAAATCCTTGATCAAAATACTTGCGACACTGGAAGAAAAGCTTTCTGGGTTTGAGAGTGAGGGCTTAGAGGATATTTTGAAAAATCTGGCGAATTGTCAGTATTCGGATGTGCCATTAGCAGAACTGGCAGAACAGATTCGAGAAAAAACGAATGAATTTGATTTCTTAGGAGCGGCAGAGTTGTTGGAATCATGGCGGGACAGACTGCCATCGGATTCCTGAGAAATCGATGCAGGATGGAGGTCAATGTATAATGATTCGGAAATTAAGGCTGATCTTTGGAAAAATATTTATATATAAGAAAGATTTGCGGGAACGAACGGTTCGGATGGTGTTAGCGTTGGCGTTTGCCGCCTCGGCGATCGGCATGGGGCGGGTAACGCTCGGGGCAAATCCCATTGTACTGGCCGCATTGGTGCCGATGTTTATACTGGCCGGCGCCGCTTTTGTGCTTGATGTACAATATCACAGGACGAGGACAGCATCATGGCTTCTTGTCATCAGCGCCAACGTCGTTTTGCTTCCGCTTGTCTTTATTCTCAGCGGAGGAACAGAGAGCGGGACTCCAATCTGGTTTGTTCTGGGATTTATTTATGTTTTTCTGTTGTTTCAGGGGCGGGAATTTTGGATCGCGTTTTTTCTCTCGGCAGCGGCGGATTTTGTCGCTTATATCGTTGTGTACTGTTTTCCGCAGGAGGTGCCTTCGGCGCCCGATCGTTTTTATACTTTTGCGGATTCCGGCATTACCTTATTGTGCATTAGCTGCTTTATCGGATTATTGCTCAAACTCCAGACTGCCAGTTATGAGAGGGAAAAAGCTCTGGCTGAACAGCAGAAAGAGGAGATTCAGCAGATCGCCCAGTCCAAAGATGTTTTCTTTGCCAATATGAGCCATGAGATCCGGACTCCGATCAATACGATCATCGGTTTGAATGAAATGACGTTAAGGGAGGATATTTCCGAGGAAATTGCGGAAAATGCCATTAACATCCAAAATGCCAGTAAGATGCTGCTTACTACGATCAACGATATTTTGGATCTGTCAAAACTTGAATCCGGTAAACTGGATATTGTGCCGGCGCAGTATGAGGTCAGTTCGATGTTCAGCGACCTCGTAAACCTGATCTGGATCCGTGCCAATCAGAAGGAGTTGGAATTTCGGGTAGATATCGATCAGGACATCCCGTCGATGCTTTATGGGGATGAGGTGAGGATCAAGCAGATTTTGACCAATATCCTCACGAATGCCGTAAAATATACGGAGACCGGTTCGATCACTCTTTCTGCGAAGGGAGAGCGGACAGCACCGGATGAGATTTTGCTGCGTGTCTCGGTAGAGGATACCGGTAAGGGAATCCGAAAAGAGAGTTTGGAAGAGCTGTTTAATTCGTTTAAGCGTGTGGATGAAAAAGAGAACCGCAACATCGAGGGGACGGGGCTTGGTCTTACAATCTCCAAACAGTTGGCGGAAATGATGGACGGAACTCTTTCGGTGGACAGTGTTTATCATAAGGGATCGGTATTTACGCTGGAGCTGCAGCAGCATATCGTCAATGCACGCCCGATCGGAATGATCGACTTTGCGGCGCAAAAGCAGTTGAGCCAGCGAACCACATATCAGAGAAGTTTTATGGCGCCGGATGCCAGAGTGCTTGTGGTGGACGATAATTCCATGAACCGCATGGTTGTCGTCAAATTGCTTCGGGATACAAAGGTTACAGTGGATACCGCGGAGAGCGGGAAGGAGTGTCTTAGAAAAACAGCAGAGAACCAGTATCATGTGATATTGATGGATCATATGATGCCGGAGATGGATGGGGAGCAGACGATGAAGGCGGTGCGGAACCAGACGAAGGGCTTTTGCCAGAAAACGCCGATCATTGCCCTGACTGCAAATGTTATGACAAATGCAGATACCGTATATCAGAGCATGGGATTTGATGCCTATCTTGCCAAACCGATCAATGCGATGCTGTTAGAGGCAAGTCTTTTGAAATTTTTGCCGCCGGAATTGATCGAGTACACAGCGGAGAATGATTCGGAGGAGGAAGAGGGAACGATCAGCCAGATCAGCAGCGGGCGCAAACGCAAGATCGCCATAACCGCAGACTGTATCTGCGATCTGCCAAAAGATCTGTTGGCGCATTATCAAATTGGCATCATGTATTGTTATGTACATACAAAAGAGGGACGTTTTTGTGATATTTCAGAGGTTTCCTCGGACAGTCTGCTCGCTTATCTGCAGACCGAAGGAAACTATGCTTATTCGTCCACAGCGCCGCCTTCGGAGTATGAGTACTTTTTTGCCGATATGCTTGAAAAGGCGCAGCATGTGATCCATATTACAGCGACAGAAGATCTTAGCGGTGCCTATCCATATGCGATGCAGGCAAGTAAGAGTTTTGACAACGTGACGGTGGTAGATTCGCATCACATCAGCAGCGGTCACGGACTTATGGTGCTTTATGCGGCGGAGCTGGCAGAACAGGGGAAAAGTGTCGATGAAATCTGCAAAGCACTGGAGAAGTTTCAGGAAAATGTATTTTCTAATTTTCTGGTGCCGAGTACTGCGACACTGGCGCGAAATGGAAAGGTCAGCGGTCTGGTCGATAAAGTGTGCAGCACGTTCAATCTGCATCCGGTGCTTTCGATGTCCCGGAACCAGTTAAAACTCTGGCGGATCGAGGTTGGAAACATGAAATGGGTGAACCGCAGATATGTAAAGAAGCTCTTTAAGCACAATAAGCAGATCGATACTAAGATCTTGTTCCTTACCTATGCGGGATGCACCGTGCGTCAGGTGGATGATATCATCGAGGAAGTAAATAAATATATCGAATTTGACCGGATCGTTTTGCAGAAGGCATCGGCTACCGTATCAAGTAACTGTGGGATTGGAACGTTTGGCTTGATGTTCATCCGGTATTAGAACCTCAAACAAACTTATCTTTGAGTTTTTGGAATATGGAAAAATCCTCTTGCATATACTTTAACAGTTTAGCAAGGGGGTTTTTTTATGGACAGCGGATATAATGTGTATGAAGATATAAACAAAAGAACCGGGGGAGAAATATATCTGGGGGTCGTAGGGCCGGTGCGGACGGGGAAAAGTACATTTATCAAAAATTTTATGGAGATCATGGTCATTCCGGAACTGGAAGATGAGGGAGAGCGAAAGAGGACGATCGATGAACTTCCACAGTCTTCGGATGGCAAGACGATCATGACGACAGAACCGAAATTCATACCGAAGGACGGGGCGTCGATTACGCTTCCAAGCGGCGCCATCGGGCGCATCCGTCTGATCGACTGTGTGGGCTTTGTCGTGAAGGACGCAGTCGGTTATATGGAGGAGGAGAAGGAGAGGTTAGTAAAAACGCCGTGGTCGCCGCAGGAAATCCCATTTACAAAAGCCGCAGAACTTGGGACGAGGAAGGTGATCAATGAACACTCCAATATCGGTGTAATCGTGACGACAGACGGGAGTTTTACAGAACTGTCGAGAGAGCAGTATATGGAGGGAGAGGAGCAGACCGTTTCCGAGTGTAAAAAGTCGGGCAAGCCGACGATCATCATATTGAATACGGTCAATCCCCATTCGGATACAGCCAGAACCTTAGCGGAGGAAATGGAAGCACGGTATGGCATGAGTGTTCTGCCCCTGAACTGTAAGAAGCTGAAAAAGGAGGATGTGTATCTTATCATGGAAACGATTTTGTCAGATTTTCCGATTGGAAGAATCAATTTCTTTCTACCAAAGTGGGTGGAGTTTCTTGACAGGGATCACTGGCTGAAAAAAGACCTTCTCGAGCAGTGCCGGGATATGCTTATGAACATGAAGGTCATGAAGGATGTGACCAAAGAGAGCCTTAGTCTGGAGGCGGATTATATCAAGGGCTCCTACATACAGGATAAACAGTTAGAAAATGGGCAGGTAAATATTTCCGTCGAATTTGAAGAACATTATTATTATGAAATATTAAGCGACATGATCGGGACGCCGATCACGGGAGAATATGAACTGATCGCCACGTTAAAAGAACTCGCTGGCAAGCGTGCCGAATTTGAATCAATCGGTACTGCGTGCGAACAGGTAAAAGGAAAAGGGTATGGCATCGTGACGCCGACAATGGAGGAAATCGAGATTGCCGATCCGGAGCTGATCAAACATGGAAATAAATATGGCGTGAAGATCCGTGCGGTCTGTCCGTCCCTGCATCTTATACAGGCAAATATCGAGACAGAGATTGCGCCGATCGTCGGGAGTGAGGAGCAGGCAAAAGATCTGATCGAATACATCGAATCCAACAGCAAGGAAAACCCGGATGGGATTTTTGATACGAATATATTTGGCAAGACGATCCGTCAGCTTGTAGACGACGGGATCATGAATAAAGTAAACCGTCTCACAGAGGAGAGTCAGGTGAAGCTTCAGGATACGATCCAGAAGGTGGTAAATGATTCCAATGGGGGACTTGTCTGTATCATCATCTAGTACAATAAAAAATATTTGTGTAAAAAGGTGCGCAAGTTTCTGGCCGCACCTTTTTTGTATAAACCTTCGTTTTTTCTGGATACTAATAAAAAAGATATGCAGAGAAAGGGAAGACGCAATATGACTTTTGAAGAATTATATCACAGGGTATTGAAAGACCGGTTAGATGGGACGGAAGTAAAAGGGCGGTTTCCGGAAAAAAAACTGGATTGTCTGCTGCATCCCGAAAAACATCCGCTCGTCTGGAAAAATGAACCGTGTGACTGCAGCGATGCAAAATGTGTGACAGCTTGTATGTTCCAAGCGTTAGAGATCAAAGAGGGAAATGTAACGCTGAATCCGGATAAATGCGTGGGATGTGCAAGGTGTATCGAGGCGTGCGAGGCAAAAAACCTTACGTTTAGTCATGATGCAGTAAAAGCGGTGGAGATATTAAAAACGTCGGACAAGCCGGTGTATGCGCTGATGGCTCCGGCTTATATCGGCCAGTTTGGAAAAGAGGCGACACCGGACAAGTTAAGGAGTGCGCTAAAAGGAATGGGATTTACCGGGATGATCGAGGTAGCTGCGTTTGCGGATATTTTAACGCTTAAGGAATCACTTGAATTTTGTACGAATGTCAATCATAAAGAGGGATTTCAGCTCACAAGCTGTTGTTGTCCGATCTGGATTTCCATGATCCGCAAGGATTTTAAAAAAATTGCCGGTCATCTGCCGGCCGCAGTCTCGCCGATGATCGCCTGTGGGAGAATTGCCAAAAAACTCCATGAGGGATGCCGGACGATCTTTATCGGCCCGTGTATGGCGAAAAAGGCAGAGATTCGGGAACCAGATCTTATCGGGGATATCGACTGTGTTCTGACTTTTCAGGAACTTCAGGATATCTTTGATGCGCTGGAGGTGGATTTTGTCCGGATGGAGGAGGATAAAAACGAGCATTCGGCTGCCGCCGGGCGGATGTATGCACGGACAGGAGGCGTAAGTCAGGCGGTGAAGGAATGTGTAGACAGCATTGACCCGGAGTACCCGGTAGCTCCTGTGTGCGCCTGTGGTGTGCCGGAGTGCAAAAAAATGCTTCAGGAGATCTTGGACGGGCATGTGGATGGAAACTTTTTTGAGGGAATGGCATGTCCCGGCGGGTGTGTGGGAGGCCCGAAGCGAAACATTGACACAGAAGAGGCGGCAAGACTGGTAGATCAGTATGCCGGCGAGGCGAAGTACCGGACGCCGGGCGAAAATCCGTATGTTCTTGACCTGATCAAGCGTCTTGGCTTTCAGACGGTAGAAGATTTTATTGAAAACAGCCATATACTGACGAGGGATTTTCTCAGCTAGTAGAAAATTTTTTGAAAAATTTTAAAAAAGATTTAAAAAAATGGGAAATTTTTACCAAAAAACGCAGTTGCCCTTGACAATCCGTGTCTACATTGTTATAATCCTATTAAATATATGTAACAAAATCGTAATAAATGTAACGGTAACTATACAGCTATTGATTTTGGAGAGGGTAGTAAAAGATGAAGATATTAAATAAAAGATACGTAAAATTTGCAGTAGCAGGCATTGTTGCTGCGGGGGTTCTTTCCATTCCGGCGAGGGCGGCGATCCTTAAGGTTGCCTCGGAACAGCCGATCGCGGGTGCAAATGTCGTTGTCGAGGAATATTGTGAAAATGTTGCAAATGGAACGGTATCCGGACAGGCGGTAGATGTGGCAGCACCCGAAGAGTCGGCGGCGCCGATTCAGCCGGAGGCGACAGAAGCACCGGCGGAGGAGAAAGAGGATGAGCATGTAAAGCTTAATCTGAATTACAGCAGGCTTGGTATTGCAAGCAAAGTGGATACGTACCTGAATGTCAGGAAGAAGCCATCGGAGAGCGCAAAGATCGTTGGTAAGATGACGAAAAATGCGGGTTGCCATATCTACAAAGTGAAAAAAGGATGGGCAAAGATGGTTTCCGGAAATGTCACCGGATGGGTAAAGGCAAAATATATCGTGACGGATGAAAAGGCAGAAAAACTTGCGACAAAAGTAGGACGCGAGTGTGTGGAGATCAATACAAATTCTCTCAGGGTAAGAGCACTCCCGACAACGGATGCACCGATTTATTCTGTCGTATCTGAGGGAGAAGAATTTGTGATCCGCAAGCAGAATGTCACAATGAATTTTGTCAATAAGATCATTAAAAAGCAGGATATTTCAAAAGAGGCGATCAAGCGTGCCGGCGGCATGGAGGCGATCGAGGCAGATCTTGCAAACTGGATTTGTATTACCGTAGATAATGAGTATGCCTTTGTGGCAAAAGAATATATTACAGAGCATTATTCCCTGAAAAGAGCAGTGAAGGTTGGTACGCTTTCTGCCAGTGAGTCGGGCGGAGTATCTTCCAGTCAGGCTTCCATCGCAGAATATGCCAAACAGTTCCTCGGCAACCGTTATGTATGGGGCGGTTCCAGCCTGACAGGCGGTACGGATTGTTCTGGCTTTACGATGAGCCTCTATGCAAGATACGGACACTCCCTTCCGCATAATGCGGCGGCACAGGCAGGTGTGACAAGAAGCGTGTCCTCGCCGAAGCCGGGAGACCTGTTCTTCTACAGCAATGGAAGCCGGATCAACCATGTGGCAATGTATATCGGAAGCGGGCTTGTGATCCATGCAAGTAACCCAAGCGACGGAATCAAGATTTCCAATGCTTACTACAGACATCCGGTGAAGATCGGCCGTGTGATGAACTGATTTACCGTTTAAAGGAATAGAATACGCAAAAACTGTTCATAATACAGATAAAACTTTTTCGGGAGGAATCTGCATGAGAAAGAGATATCTGTTTATGAGCAGTTTTTTTATCATCGGAACGATTTTTACACTTGTTTTTTTCCTGAGTTATAAATCCTATGATAAGGAAAGGGAAGAAATCCAGAGGGAAGAGGTTCATACCGTGGATACGGTGAAGGAACTGCGGGTCAATGACACGATGAAATACGTCGTGGAAAGCTACGACGGGACTACAGGTGTAGTGACGAGCGGTGAGGAGACGATACCGGCGGAGCTTGCGGGAAAGACAAGAAAAGAGGTAGAAGCTTATATTACAGAGTACAACCAGACGCTTTCCGAAAATAAGTCAGTGGAGGAGCCGGATCATCTGGAACTGATTTCCTTTTCCAAAGATAAGCTCGTGGTGAGGGAGACGTATTCGGGGGAAGAGGAGGAGAAGGGATTTTTTCTTAAGTTGGAAAATGAAGAAGTCGTGATCTTTCACAACGACATGGTGACGCCGTACGAGTACACCGGGATTCGGGGAGAGGTTCTTCCGGAGAACGAAAGGGAGATGCTTTTAGCCGGATATTTTGTGGAAGATGAGAAAGAATTGTATTCGGTATTGGAGAATTTGTCTAGTTAATCCGGCGGGAGTGTGTTATACTATATATGTTTGTGGCCACAGGATACAGAAATTCGCGATAAACCGCTCAGAAATGGGGATTACTATGGAACATCATGAGATTATCATTGCAGGGGCCGGGGCGGCAGGCTTGATGTGTGCTTATCTTCTTGGACGACAGGGACATGACGTCCTTCTCCTCGAGAAAAATGCTTCGGCTGGCAGGAAGCTTTTAGCGACCGGGAACGGAAGATGCAATTTTACAAACCGCCATATGTCTCCGGAATGTTATTATGGAGACCGAAAATTTATCGAAGAGATTTTGGGACGCTTTCAGACAGAGGATGCGATCGGGCTATTTGAACAACTCGGCATTTATCACCGGGAGCGGGATGGTTATTGTTATCCCTACAGCGGGCAAGCCTCTACAGTTGTAGAACTATTGGAGAAATCATGCAGGGAGGCGGGCGTCCGGTTTTTATTTGATACTAGAGTATCCCGGATCGTACATAAAAAAGAGAAAAATGGAAAAGAAAATTATGAGGTTGCCTGCAAAAATAATATTTGTTTTTCCTGCGGCAGACTCATATTGGCTACGGGCGGAAAAGCGTGTGCAGAACTTGGAGGAGACGGAAGCGGGTATAAGCTTTCCCGGAGCCTCTCCCATCATGTGACAGAGATATTTCCGGGGCTGACTGGATTAAAAGCATCCGGGAAGGAATGGAAGCAGCTTTCGGGCGTGCGGATGCAGGGAAAGGTTTCGCTTTATGTAGAAGGGGATTTTATAAAGAGTGAGGTTGGTGAAATCCAGATCGTAAAAGATGGGATTTCCGGGATTCCTGTTTTTCAGCTTTGCCGCCTTGCTGCGGGGGCGCTTTCTGCGGGAAAAGAAGTGCGGTGCGTGATCGACTTTTTGCCGGAATGGGAAGAAGAGCTAGTGGAAAAATGGCTTTTCATACAAGGAGAGGAGAAGCTTCAGGGGCTTGTCAATCAGAAATGGGTTCCGGTCATCCGAAAGCGTGCCAAAGAGCTAGAGGAGATTTCCCGACTTTTAAAAAATTACGAAGTGGTCATTACGGATACGTTTGGGTTAGAGAGAGCGCAGGTCACAGCAGGAGGCGTGCCGGCAGAGGAAATCGACCCGGGGACGATGCAGTCGAAACTCCACAAAAATCTTTTTTTGTTGGGGGAGCTGATTGATGTGGACGGAATATGCGGAGGATACAATCTGCATTTTGCATGGGGGACAGCGTATTTATGCGCAGAGGCGATCGGATAGATCATAAGAAGGAGAAAACGGATGCTGCAGTACAGCCAATGTAAAATTGATTACCGGAACGATACACCGGGGGAATTAAGAAGAACACTCGCCGGCAGGCTTCAGATCAAAGAGAGTGATCTGCAGGGACTTTGTATTAAGCGAAAAAGTGTGGACGCCAGAAAAAAACCACAAATCTATTTTAATTATTCGGTTGTCTTTTCTTATAAGGATGAGAAAGAACTTCTGCATAAGAACCGGAAAGATAAAAATCTCAGGGAGTATATCCCCCAGCCGGATCTGCGGGAGACGATACATAATCATAAGGCAGAGACAGAGGAAAAAATTGTCATCATCGGTTCAGGCCCGGCGGGTCTGTTCTGCGCTTATTTTCTTGCACTTTGCGGGAGAAAACCGGTCATCATCGAGCGGGGAGCGCCGATGTGGGAACGGGTGGGATGCGTGGAGCGCTTCTGGCGGGAAGGGAGTTTAGACCCAGAGACAAATGTTTCTTTTGGCGAGGGCGGAGCGGGAACATTTTCGGATGGTAAACTCAATACCGGTGTGAAAGATCATACCGGAAAAAAGAAATTTATCCTTGATACATTTGTAGAACACGGCGCCCCGGAGGAGATCCGGTATCTTGCCAAACCGCATATCGGGACAGATGAACTGCGGGAAGTTATGATATCCATGCGGGAAACGATCACAGAGATGGGTGGGACGTATCTATTTCATACGAAATTCACCGGATTTGTATCGGAAAAGCCAGAACCGGTTTCCGGTGAAAGGAAGCGGCAGATCAAAGCGGTGGAGACAGTAGACCGGCAGGGGAAGAAAGAACAGATCGCCTGTGACCGGTGCGTCCTTGCGATCGGACACAGTGCCAGAGACACATTTGCCGAACTGCACGGAGAGGGAATTGCGATGGAGGCGAAGCCTTTTGCAGTGGGAGTCCGGGTGGAACACCCCCAAAAATGGCTTAATGAGAGACAGTATGGCATAAATGATGACAGACTTCCGGCAGCCGATTATAAGCTCACCGGGAAAACATCAGATGGAAGGGGTGTGTATAGTTTCTGCATGTGTCCGGGCGGTTATGTGGTCAATGCCTCGACAGAAGAAGGCGGTACGGTGATAAATGGAATGAGCAATCATGCCAGAGACGCAAAAAATGCAAATAGTGCGATCGTTGTCACGGTGGATGAGAGAGATTTTGGCGGCGGAGATGTTTTGGCGGGAGTGGAATTTCAGAGGAAGCTTGAGAAAAGTACATTCCGTGCCGGAAAAGGAAATGTTCCGGTACAGCGGTTTGAAGATTTCCAAAATGGCGTACCTACGACCGAGCTAGGGGAGACGAAACCATGTGTGAAAGGAAAATTTGTACTGTCAGATCTAAAAAAAATATTGCCCTCTTATATTTCAAATGGTATTATTGAAGGTATGAGACAGTTTGGCATAAAGATGGAAGGCTTTGACGTGCCGGATACGCTCTTACTCGGAACGGAGACGAGAACGTCTTCGCCGGTCAGGATCTTACGGGATGGAGATTTCCAGTCGGAGAGCATAAGCGGCGTCTATCCATGCGGCGAGGGAGCCGGGTATGCAGGCGGAATCATGTCAGCGGCGATGGATGGCATCCGTGTGGCAGTGCAGATCGTCAGTGAAAGGAATCAGAAAGAGGAATGAGAAATAACTTCAAAGATAAAAAAAGGATCGTATTTAAGGTGGGGACGTCCACGATCACCCACGAGGAGACCGGCGGGCTTGACCTCGTGAAAATGGAAAAATTTATCCGGATACTTACGGATCTTCATAATCAGGGAAAAGATATCATCGTCGTTTCCTCCGGTGCGATCGGAGTGGGGAGACGGTCGCTTGGCTTGAAAGATAAGCCGGATACCATTTCCTTAAAACAGGCATGTGCGGCGATTGGACAGAGCCGCCTGATGACCGTTTACCAGAAATTATTTTCAGAATACAATCAGTTTACCGCACAGATCCTGATGACAAAATTTACGATCGTCAACGATACGAGCAGGCATAATGCAAGAAATACATTTGAAGAGCTTCTTGCCCTCGGCGCAATTCCGATCGTCAATGAAAATGACACGGTGGCGACCGATGAGATCGATTTTGGAGATAACGATACGCTGTCGGCGATCGTGGCGGCGATCGCAGGTGCCGATCTTCTCGTGCTTTTAAGTGATATCGACGGGCTTTATACAGATGATCCGAACCGGAATGAGAAGGCGGAGTTTATTTCTTATGTGGAAAGTATCAGTGATGAGATGATCGAGATGGCAAAAGGGCCTTCTACCACGCTTGGCACCGGCGGCATGCGCGCGAAGCTCTATGCGGCGGGAATTGCCAACGATGCGGGGACGGATATGGCGATCATCAATGGGGACGATATGGAAAATATCCTCCGGCTGATCAATGGGGACGAGATCGGAACGGTATTTAAGGCGCACAAGACCAGACATTTTCATTTAAAGGAGTATTTGGAGAGAAAATGAATGACGAAAAAATAAACAGAATCAACGAATTGTATAAAAAGAAAAAGGCGGGGACGCTCACAGAGGAGGAAGCGAAGGAGCAGGCACTCTTGCGTGCCGAGTATATTGATGCGGTGAGAAATAATCTCCGGTCGACATTATCGAATGTCTCGATTCAGGAAAAAGATGGGACGGTCACACCGCTGACCAAAAAGAAAAAGCACTAGAGAGGTTTGTTCAGGCGATGGATAAGCAGGAGATTCGTAAAAAATTATTAGCGAAGCGGGATGCTTTGGAGCCGGCATGGCGTCTGGAAGCTTCCCGGGATATGATGGAAAAAATTCTGGTCTCGGAATTATACCAGAGGGCAGAGATCATCTTATCGTATTCCCCGATCCGCTCAGAGGCAGAGACTGGTTTTTTGAACCGGAGGGCGCTTGAGCAGGGAAAGAAGCTGTATCTTCCAAAGACTGATGTCCGGAACAAGCAGATGCATTTTTATCCTGTGGACGATCTGGCGTCTCTCCATGAGGGGTATCAGGGGATTTTGGAGCCGGAGGAAGCCGGAGAGCCAGATCGGATGTTTGCCGGGAAGACAAAAGGCAGCCGGGAGAGGGTTCTTATGATCATGCCCGGAGCCGGATTTGATGCAGACGGAAACCGGATGGGATATGGCGGCGGATATTATGACCGCTATCTTTCCCGGTACGGAGAGTATCTGACTAGTATTTTTGCCGCTTTTTATGAGCAGAAGGTATTCTGTATACCGGTAGAGCCATTTGATAAAAAACCAGATCACATTATGACCCAAAGAGGGCTATTTGAAATAGAAGGAGGAGACAGGGTATGATACTTGAACAGATTGGAGCAGCCGCGAAAGCGGTGTCGGCGGTGATGAACCGCCTGTCTGTGACTGAAAAAAATAAGGTACTTTCCGCAGTGGCAAAAGCGCTTGTGGAGAAAGGAGAGGAAATACTCTCCGCCAATGCAGAGGATATCAAACGGGCGAAGGCGGCGGGCATGAAGGAGTCATTGGTCGACCGGCTGTCTCTTAACAAAGAGCGCATTGAAGGAATGGCGGAGGGAATCCGGCAAGTTGTGAAGTTAGATGATCCCGTCGGTGAGATGATTTTCATGAAAACGATGCCAAACGGACTTCAAGTCGGACAGAAGAGAGTTCCGATGGGAGTGATCGGGATCATATATGAATCGAGACCGAATGTGACAGCGGATGCGTTTGCGCTCTGCTTTAAGACCGGGAATGTAGTCATACTCCGGGGGGGAAGCGATGCGATCCAATCCAATCTAGCGATCGTAAAGGTCATACGAGAGACGCTCGTTCATGAAGGGCTTCCGGCAGACGCCATACAGCTTTTGGAGGATACGTCAAGGGAGACTGCACAGAAGTTTATGTGCATGAACCAATATATCGATGTTCTGATCCCACGGGGCGGCGCCGGACTGATCCGCACTGTGGTAGAAAAAAGTACGGTGCCGGTCATCGAGACCGGAACCGGAAACTGTCATGTGTATGTCGATGAATTTGCCGATATCGATATGGCGGTGAGGATCATTGTAAATGCCAAGACACAGCGCTTAGGCGTGTGCAATGCCTGTGAGTCCCTCGTGATACACCGTGCGGTGGCAGAAAAGGCGGTTCCCGCGATCTGCAAGGCACTTTATGCGCGCAGTGTGGAGATTCGGGGAGATAAATGGGCAAGGCAGTATGACGCCCAAATGAAGGAGGTCTCCGAGGAGGATTTTGGGACAGAATATCTGGATAAGATTATTTCCATAAAAACAGTAGACAGCATCGAAGAGGCGATCGAGCATATAAACTATTACAATACCGGGCATTCCGAGACGATCGTGACGAAGGATTACGAAAATTCCATGAAATTTTTGAATGAAATCGATGCGGCGGCAGTTTATGTCAACGCCTCTACGAGATTTACGGATGGATTTGAATTTGGATTTGGGGCAGAGATTGGTATCAGTACCCAGAAATTACATGCCAGAGGGCCGATGGGACTTCTTGCCCTCACAAGTACCAAATATGTCATATTAGGAAACGGGCAGATCAGAGAGTGATTGGCTGGTTATGAGATTAGGAGGATTTGGAAATGAAACCATATGGATTAAATGAACTGAGAAAAATGTACCTTGATTTTTTTGAGAGCAAAGGGCATCTTGTGATGAAGAGCTTTTCTTTGATTCCGCAAAATGACAAGAGCCTGCTTTTGATCAATGCGGGGATGGCACCCCTCAAACCATATTTTACCGGGCAGGAGATACCGCCGAGAAACCGGGTGACGACGTGCCAGAAGTGTATCCGTACCGGAGATATTGAAAATGTGGGAAAGACAGCGAGACATGGTACTTTTTTTGAAATGCTCGGAAATTTTTCGTTTGGCGATTATTTTAAGCATGAGGCGATCGCGTGGTCATGGGAATTTTTGACAAAAGTTCTTGAGATACCGGCGGACAAACTGTATCCGTCTGTTTATGAAGAAGACGACGAGGCGTTTGATATATGGAATCAGGAGATCGGCATAGCAAAGGAGAGAATCTTCCGGTTTGGAAAAGAAGATAATTTCTGGGAGCATGGTGCAGGCCCGTGCGGCCCATCCTCGGAGATTTATTATGACCGGGGAGAAAAATATGGCTGTGGGAAGCCGGATTGTACGGTCGGGTGTGAGTGCGACCGGTACGTAGAGATCTGGAATAACGTATTTACCCAGTTCAATAATGACGGAAATGGAAATTATGAGGAGCTTGCGACGAAAAACATTGATACCGGTATGGGACTTGAGCGTCTTGCTGTTGTTATGCAGGATGTGGATTCCATCTTTGACGTCGATACGATTAAGGCGATCCGGGACAAAGTGTGTGAGTTTGCGGATGCGAGTTATGGAAGTGATGATAAAAAGGATATATCGATCCGGATCATTACCGACCATATCCGTTCGGTGACATTTATGGTATCCGATGGGATCATGCCATCAAATGAGGGGCGCGGGTATGTGCTAAGGCGTCTTTTAAGGCGTGCGGCACGCCACGGAAGGCTTCTTGGTATCCGCAGACAATTTTTATCGGAGCTGAGCGAGACGGTGATCCGGGAGTCAAAAGATGGTTATCCGGAGCTTGCGGATAAAAAGGAATATATTCTTAAGCTGATCGCCACGGAGGAGGACAATTTCAATAAAACGATCGATCAGGGACTTAGTATCTTAAATGACATGATGGCGAAGATGGAGCAGGAAAAAAATACGGTTTTGTCAGGAGAGGATACATTCCGCCTGTACGATACGTATGGTTTTCCGATGGATCTTACGATAGAAATTCTTGAGGAAAAAGGATTTACGGTAGATGAAGAAGGCTTCCAGAAAGCGATGGAGGTTCAGCGCCGCACGGCGAGAGAAGCACGAGAGGTTACAAATTATATGGGGGCGGAGGAGACGGTATACCAGTCGATCGACGCTGCCATCGAAAGTAAATTTGTCGGTTATGACAGGCTGACGCACGATTCTAAGGTTACGGTACTCACGACGTCCGATTCGATTGTGGAGGAACTGTCCGAGGGCATGGAGGGGACGGTCATTGTGAACGAGACCCCATTTTATGCTACGATGGGCGGACAGAAGGCGGATACCGGCGTGATCACTGCACCGGCGGGAGAATTTTTGGTGGAGGATACCATTAAGCTTCAGGGGACAAAGATCGGACATATCGGGAAAGTACTCCGCGGTTCTGTGCGCACCGGTGAAACGGTAACGCTAAAAGTAGATGGAGAGCGCAGGAATCTGACTGCAAATAACCATAGTGCCACCCATCTGATGCAGAAGGCACTCCGCATCGTTCTCGGGAATCATGTAGAACAGGCGGGATCGTTTGTCGATCAGGAGAAGCTCCGTTTTGACTTTACCCATTTTTCACCGATGGCAGGGGAGGAGATTTCCCGGGTGGAAGAAATTGTAAATGCAGAGATCGCAAAAGGACTTCCAGTGGTCACAAGCGAGATGACGCTAGATGAGGCGAAAAAGACCGGGGCGATGGCGCTTTTTGGAGAAAAATACGGGGAGAAAGTGCGTGTTGTCCAGATGGGCGAGTTTAGTTCGGAACTCTGTGGCGGTACGCATGTGGAAAATACGAAAAATATTTCTGCCTTTAAGATCATTTCGGAGAGCGGAGTAGCTGCCGGGGTAAGGAGGATCGAGGCGTTGACTGGCGCCGGGCTGATCGCACACTTTACCCAAGTGGAAAAACAGATGCAGGAGGCGGCAAAGGTACTGAAAACAAATCCGGCAGAGGTAGTGAAAAAGATCACGTCCATGCAGGAGGAGTTAAAAGCACTTTCAAGGGAAAATGAGAAGTTGAAGGCGAAGATGGCAAAGGCAGCAGCCGGAGACGTTTTGTCCGGAGCAGAGGAGCTTGCCGGCATAAAGGTTCTGATCCGTCAGCTTCCGGATGTGGACATGAATGGCATGCGGGAATTGGGAGATGAGGCAAAACAAAAACTTGGCGAGGCAGTCATTGTATTTGCCACGGAGAAGGATGGAAAGGTGAACCTGATGGCGACAGCGACAGACGGTGCAATCGCAAAAGGCGCCCATGCGGGCAATCTGATCCGGGAAATTGCATCCGTTGTCGGCGGAGGCGGCGGAGGCCGCCCGAATATGGCACAGGCCGGCGGTAAAAATCCGGCGGGCATTCCAGAGGCATTGAAAAAAGCAAGAGAAGTTCTAAACGGACAGTTGACACACTGATTTTAGGAAAAAAGCAAAAAAATGGACTTACCAAACGGTAAGTCCATCATATGTGCAATTATTTGAATTTTCTTTTACGAGCTGCCTCAGACTTTTTCTTACGTCTAACACTCGGTTTTTCATAATGCTCTCTCTTACGAATTTCCTGCTGGATTCCGGCTTTTGCACAGTTTCTTTTGAAACGGCGCAATGCACTGTCCAGAGATTCATTTTCTTTAACGATCACATTTGACATAGTATCACACCTAACCTCCCTCCAGTTGTAAGATTGTGCAAAATACAACTGTTTGGGTATTTTTTCGCACTAACACATATTATAACATAAAATTTGTATTCGTCAACCGTTTTTGTTCATTTTGTGTCATAAATCAGACACTTTTTTTATGTCAAGCTGTTATTTGTCACACGGACAGGTCTTCCGGCATAAGATAGACTAACCGGAAATATGAAAAGTTGTGGCGGCGGCGAGCCGGCACAAAAAGCGAGGCAGAGAGCGTGGATCCTCTATCAAAAAAGATTGGATTACAGCCCGATATACTGGACGGTGCGACGATCGTAAAAACATACGGGGATGAATATGCGATCATTGAAAATTATAAATCGATCATTGAATATACCGGGGCGGTCGTAAAGCTTCAGGGAAAGCATGTAAAAGTAATGATATGCGGAGACGGGCTCTGCATCGAATCGTTTGAACCGGATGAGTGCCGGGTGTACGGTAAAATAAACGAGATCAGCCTGATCCGGTTTTAGGCAGGAGGGATGCATTTGAAGTGGTTGAGGGGATATTTGTCTTGCAGTACGGAGTCCGGGCAATGGGAGCGTTTCATGAATCTGTGCAGGCATCATGGGATCCGGCTGTGGAGGGTCAAGATACATAATGAGCGTGTTATTTTTTGTATGTATTCGGGAGATTACAGGCGGTTGAAGGCATTTGTGGGGAAAACGCATGTGATCCCCCATATACAGGAAAAGCGGGGCCTTCCGTTTGTCTGCATGAGTGCGGTTAGGAACTGGACGTTTACATTCGGACTGGTTTTGTTTTTTGCCATGCTCAAATTTTTATCCCTTTTTGTATGGCAGATCAATTATTATGGGCAGAGGGAGTATACACAGGAGAGCATAAGCAAAGAGGTGACAAAAATGGGGGTGTACCCGGGGATGCTCCGCAAAGACCTGAATTGTGACAGCATCGAGAGGAGCCTGCGTGAGAGCTGTGAGAACATGAGCTGGGTGTCCGCCGAAGAGAAGGGCTGCATCCTGAACATAAAAGTAAAAGAAGGAAATGCGGAGAAAAAGAAAGAGGAAGAAGAGAAGGCGCCAATGCATCTGACCGCGCCATGTGACGGAAAGATCCGGAGCATTGTCACGAGGGCGGGAGTCCCGCAGGTGAAAAAGGGGGCGTCCGTAAAAAAAGGGGATGTGCTGATCCGCGGCGTGGTAGAGATCGTGGATGATAATGGTGAGACGGTAAAATACAATGGTGTGCATGCGGCGGGGGAGGTCAGTCTTGTCGCAAAGAAGAAGTATGAGGAGAGCATAAATATACAGTATATGGATAAAAATAAAACAGGAAAAGATATAAAAATTTATACAATTCAATGCAACGGATGGCGGTTTTCCATAAAAAATCCCTTAAAATGGTTTGATAATTCTTCCAGTTATGATATAATAAATAACGTATGTGCAGACAAGGAATTTATACCACTGGATATGAGGCTCAAGATCACGGAGAGAACGCTTGTCGGCTATGAGAGGAAGAAAGCGCAGTACAGTGAAAAAGAGGCTTCGGATATATTGAACCGGCATTTTATATCAAAACAGGAAGAGTATAAAGAAAATGGGTATCAGATTTTGGATCAGTCCCTTAAGATCCAGAAAGAACCAAAAGCATTCCGGGCGACAGGAACGATAAAAGTGCTTGTGACAGAGATGGAGCATGCCGAGGTGACGAGTGAAGAACTGATGCCGGAGGAGAAGAGAAAGGAAGACGATGATGGCACAGGAAGAAAAAATCCTTGATATTCCTGCTCCGCATGAAAATAATATATTTGGCGGTCTGGACGCCCATCTAAAGAAAATAGAGCGGACACTTGGGGTAGAGGTGATTTTACGGGATGGTTCGGTAAAGCTCATCGGCGAAGGAGAGAGAGTCAGTGAGGCAGACCGGGTTTTTCGTGAACTGCTTGAACTCTCTGAGCGAGGAAATACGATCACGGAGCAGAATGTCAATTATGTACTGGCACTCGCCAAAGAAAAGTCAACGGTCTCCGTCGTAGAACTGGATAAAGACCTGATCGCTTTTACCATTCAGGGAAAGCCGGTGAAGCCAAAGACGCTGGGGCAGAAAAAATATGTGGACGCCATCCGTGAGAAGATGATGGTGTTCGGAGTCGGGCCGGCGGGAACCGGAAAGACATATCTTGCGATGGCAATGGCGATCCAAGCGTTCAAACAGGATGAGGTGGGAAAGATCATTCTGACAAGACCGGCGATCGAGGCGGGGGAGAACCTCGGGTTTCTCCCGGGAGATCTCCAGAGTAAGATTGACCCCTATTTAAGACCGCTGTATGACGCTCTGTATCAGATCATGGGCGCGGACAGTTTTCTCAAAAATTCGGAAAAGGGACTGATCGAGGTCGCCCCTTTGGCATATATGAGAGGACGGACTCTCGACAATGCTTTTATCATACTGGATGAGGCGCAGAATACGACGCCGGCTCAGATGAAGATGTTTTTGACCCGGATCGGTTTTGGGTCGAAGGTGGTCATAACCGGAGATCTCTCCCAGAAGGATCTGCCATTTGCGGCGATTTCCGGACTGGAACAGGCATTAAAGGTGTTAAAGGATGTCGAGGAGATCGGCGTCTCGTATCTGACAAATAAAGATGTGGTGCGCCATCCGCTCGTCCAGAAGATCGTACATGCCTATGAGAAATTTGAGGCGAGGGAGCAGTACCGGGAGAACCGGAAAAATAATAAAAGGAAATAAGGGACAGGCTGGTGAAAAAGAATGACAGTATATTTTGAGGATGAGGCGGGAGTTCCCTTTGACTTTGACATGGAAGAACAGGTCGAAAAGGTCATTGCTTTTGTCAGAGACTATGTGAAATGTCCGTACGATACGGAAGTGAGTGTCACGATGGCAGACAGGGATTCCATTCGGGAGATGAATGCCGGGTTCCGGGGGATGGACATGCCGACCGATGTGTTGAGTTTTCCCATGATGGAATATGACAGCCCGCTAGATTTTGAGGGGGAGGCATTCCAGCGGAGCATTTCGTTATCTCCGGATACCGGGGAACTCATTCTCGGGGATATCGTCCTTTGCCCACAGGTCATAAAGGAGCAGGCAGAAGAATACAGGCATTCGGAGGTAAGGGAGTTTAGTTTTCTGGTCGTCCACAGCATGCTGCATCTTTTTGGATATGACCATATCGAAGAGGAAGACAGGGTGCAGATGGAGACAGAGCAGAAGGCGGTTATGGAACGCTTAGGGATTAGCCGGTAAGGCATAGAAAAGATAAAGGATAGAAAGGATAAAGAGAGGATCAGGAACATGGATAAAAATAAGAAAATGATCATTGCGGTATCAGTCAGTGTGTTTGTTTTGGCACTTGTTACGACATTTTGTGTCTGGACATTTGTACTCAGAGATAAGAGCGGGGAGACACAGGACATGCCCCAGACGACAGAGGCAGAGGCTACGCCGGAGCCGACACCGGAACCGACGCCAGACCCCAATGCGGGAAAGGTAAGGAGTGTGCTGACCGGAGAATACATATCGAAAAAAGTGGCGAAGCAGAGACCATTTGCGATCATCATCAATAACATTGAATATGCAAATCAGCACCAACAGGGAACTTCCGAGATCGATGTGCTTTACGAGGCATTGGCAGAGGGCGGGATCACCCGTATGCTCGGGGTCTTTCAGGGAACCGGGAAAATCAAGCGGCTTGGCTCCGTCCGGAGTGCCAGACATTATTTTGTGAGCTTTGCGAGTGAATGGAATGCGATCTTTTGCCATTTTGGGCAGACGTCATATGCGATCTCCAAGATGGAGGAGCTTGGCATCAATAACTTAAGCGGCCTCTCTGCGATCGGCGGCGTGGTGTACAAAAGGGATAATTCGCTCAAAGCCCCGCACAATGTATTTACGTCCGGCGACAAGATGCGCAAGGGGGCGAAACAGCTTGGCTATTCGCTCAAATTTAATGAGAAAAAGATGGCAAAACATTTTGATTTTTATGAAGAGGATACCGAGCTTTCGTCTGAGGACAAGGCGACCTATGTGTATCTGCCATTTTCCGCCTACTCGACATGTTATCTGAAATATGATGAGAAGTCAAAAGAATACAAAAAATTTGAATACAAGACAAAGCATAAAGATCATAAAAATAATAAGCAGCTTTCTTTTAAAAATGTGATCATCCAGCTTGTCAAGGAAACCAATATTGACCGGAATGGATATCAGCATTTGTATCTCCACAAGCGAAAAGGCGAGGGGTATTATATCACGAACGGAAAGCGCATGAAGATCAAATGGAGAAAGAATGAGGAAGAGGGAACGATGTGCTATTATGACATGGATGGAAATGTACTGAATATCAATCCGGGTAAGACCTATATCGCGGCATATCCTACCAGTAGAAAGAAACTGATTTCATTTAAGAACAAAAAGTAACAGAAAGGTGCCTGTATGAGTACACACGGTCAGGGAGAGAACAAAAACGCAGATTTTTTGAAACACGGAAGCATATTGGCGATGGCGTCCCTTATTGTACGTTTTATCGGTATGATCTACCGGATTCCAATGTCCAATATACTTGGCGAAGAGGGAAATGGTATTTATGCGGTGGCATTTGATATTTATGACATCATACTGATCATATCCTCTTACAGCCTGCCGCTTGCGCTTTCCAAGATCATTTCTGCCCAGAATATGAGACGTGAGTATAAAAATATCGGAAAGACATTCCGGCTTGCGCTTATTTTTGCTGTCGTTTCGGGCGGTGTATTTGGAACAGCTCTGTTTGTGTGTGCGGATTTGATCGAGACCCATATTTATCCGGATTATGCCGGAGTGCATATTCCTCTGCGGGTACTCGCGCCTACGATTTTTATCGTTGCGCTTCTCGGGGTGTTCCGGGGATTTTTCCAAGGGAAAAAAACAATGGTTCCGACTGCGGTCTCACAGGTGCTTGAGCAGGTGGTAAACGCAGTTGTGAGCGTACTGGCGGCGTGGTTGTTTATCAAGTGGAATGTGGACAGCCTCCAAAAGAGCGCATGGGGGGCGGCAGGAGGTACGCTTGGTACGTGTCTGGGAGCGCTCACAGCACTTTTTCTTGTCGTATTTGTCTATTATATATACCGGCCGGTTCAGAAAAAACTTGAGCGGCGGGATAAAGGGAGACGTCTTTATTCCACCGGACATATTTACCGCCTTTTATTTCTCACGATACTGCCGATCATACTGAGCCAGACGGTATATCAGGTGAGCGGCCTGATCGATTATTATTTATTTGGTGACGTTCTGGGCAGCAAAGGGATCGACTCCGTGACGATAAAATCGCTGATCGGTGTATACAGTTCCAAATACCGGACGCTGACCAGTGTTCCGATCGCCATTTCCACGTCGATCGCCTCGTCAATGATCCCAAGCGCGGTGGCGGCATTTACGAAACGGGATACCGCCCAGCTTAAGAGCAATATCCTTTCCGGCATCAAATTTAATATGATCATTGCCTTTCCGTGTGCGATGGGCTATACGGTTCTCGGGCAGGCGATCGTAAGACTTCTTTTCCCATCCTCAAATTATGTGCTGGGGGGGCATCTTATGCTTGCCGGTTCAGCGGCGATCATTTTTTATGCGGTATCCAACGTGACAGGAGGTGCCTTGCAAAGTATTGACAAGATGCATATTCCGGTTGTCAACTCGGCGATTTCCCTTGTGCTGCATGTGGGCATTGTCATATCCCTGCTTAAGTTTACCGATTTTGGGATCTATGCGCTGATCGTCGGAAATGTTACATTTCCGGTCGTCGTCGGCATATTAAATATCATATGTCTCAAACGTTATATTCCGTCGTTCCATTTGAAACCGCTCAAGACATTTTTTGTTCCGCTGTCGGCTTCCCTCTGGATGACGATCGCAGTACTTCTCACTTATACGCTGTCTGACCGTCTGTTTGAGAATGTGATGGGCGGGTATACAGCGAATGCGGCAGCAGTCCTGCTTTCGATCGTGATCGCTGTATTTGTGTATTTTGTCGTATTCCTCAAATTAAAAGGGATGACAAAACAGGAGATGTTTGACTTCCCGATGGGAAGGCGGCTCTACCTTGTGGCAGTGCGTTTAAAGCTTATGAAATAGTTTTTTCAGCACCTCCAGAAAATAGTCAGGAAATCCGGCTTCTTCAATGTCTTCTCCGGCTACGATGGGGATGCTTCCGATCGGTTGATCTTCGTAAAAGTAATCGGCTTTTCCGATTTGGGCGCCTTTTTTCAGGGGCGCTTTTATTTCGTCCGGATACGTGATCGTCCGTTTGATCTGTTCCGGGTCGGCTCCGTTTGTAAAAACGTAGGAGAATACTGAGGCGGGCGCGGTAGAGACGGTATCTTTTGTGCCGCCCTGTACTGTGACCTCCTCCATGAGATTGACAAGTTCTTTGTCTTTATAAATGCTGCAGTTTGCAAACCCATAATCTAAAAGGGACTGTGCTTCAGAAAACCGCTTTTTATGGTCGGGGGCGGCCATGATGACAGCGATCAGATCCATGTCATTCCGTTTGGCTGTTGCACTCAGGCAATACTTGGCTTTTGAGGTAGAGCCTGTTTTCAGGCCGGTGATACCGTCGTAAAAGCGCACAAGTTTGTTTGTATTTGTGAGGCCAAATTCCGAATCGCCTTTTTTGGTTTTATGGATGATCTTATCCATCCATACAGTGGAATAATTGCTGATCTCCGGGTGTCTGGTGATCAACTCCCTTGACATAAGGGCAACGTCATAGGCGCTGGAATAGTGGCCGGATTTGATATCGTCGTCTAAGCCGGTACAGTTTTTAAAGTTCGTGTGCTGCATGCCGAGTTCTTGTGCTTTTTCATTCATTTTTTTTACAAAGGCTTCTTCGGAACCGGCTATTTTTTCCGCCATAGCGACAGCGGCGTCATTTGCGCTTGCGATCGTGATGCATTTGATCATGTCGTTTACGGTCTGGGTTTCGTTTGGCTCAAGGAATACCTGAGAGCCGCCCATACTGGCGGCGTATTCGCTGACACTGACGCTGTCCTCCAGTGTTATTTTTTTGCTGTCCAATGCCTCGAAAATAAGGTTCAGGGTCATGATTTTTGTAATGCTTGCCGGGACGAGTTCCTTATCTTTGTCCTTTTCAAAGATGATCTCCCCGGTAGAGCCTTCCAAAAGGACAGCAGAGACAGCCGACACCTCCACAGCGCTGCCGGATACGGCTTTTTCTTCCGCAAGTATTTCTGTTTCCGCCATCGGCGAAAATGGGAATATGTATATAAAAGAAATCAAAGAAAGAAACAAAAAAATTAGTTTTTTCATACAGGAATGCTCCCTCTCATTTAGTCTATAGAAATATATGCAGAAAAAAAGGAAAAAAGACTACTGTTCGTGTGACTGCCGAGCTAGATGACAGATCACTGCCTAGCGGAAACGACCCGAATCCGGCACCGGTACGTTTTTGAATCCTGCTTTACATAGATGATCGCTGTTCCGGGATTTCTCGCATGAACCGTTCCCGAGGAGGAGACAGAGGCGATCCGGAAATCGGAGGAAGAGTAAAAAGCAGTCCGTTTTATGCCCGTCAGTTTCAGATGGATGGTCTCTCCGGGTTTGAGCGTGGCGCTTTGTATGTTCAGATGCTTTTGTGAGATCAGGTTTGGTTTTTCCTGAAAGCCAAAGCGGGTGAAGGGGTAGAGGAAGCGGAGGGTGAGGAGAAAGAGCAGGACGAAGAGGAGTTTTTTCATACTGGATACCTGCACGGAAATCGATTTTTATTGGGTGTTTTATAAGACCAGTGAATTTCGTAAAAAGGGGATATTACCGGATTTGGACCCGCTTTCGCTAGGTAAACATGTAGCGGTACTATGGCTGCAAGGTGCAAAAGATGCACTTCGTGCAATTTCTGCACCTTATACGCAGCCCAAGGACCAACACGTTTACAAGGTCCTCATCCGGTAATATGCCTTTTTTTACGAAATTTCCGTTGCTCTTTATAAATTGCACCCAATAAAAATTGATTTCTGTGTCCTTTTTTATTATGGTATGCAAACCGGATATTCTGTGTTAAACATGATTTAAGGAAAAATTTGACTTTTTTGGCTCAGAATGATATGATATATTTCAGTTATTTTGGATGTTCTGGTTGTTTTAATATGGGAGAAGGGTTTTGATGGAAAATGCTATCAGTTTTGATGTTGCTGCACTTATTTTATTGACGATTCTTTTAGTCTCGCGGATTTCACGCAAAATGACGCACGACCGATCCAATCGTATATTTCTTGTGATTCTGCTGACGGCAATCGTCTCGGCAGTGTTTGATATTGTGTCGGTTTTTCTTGAACAGATGCATGATCCCAGCGAGGCGTTGGCATATGTTGCAAATGGCGGGTATTTGCTCGCACATTATCTCACAGCGCCGCTGTATCTCTTTTTTGTCATCAGCCTGACCGATACGTGGCACAAATTGGAGAAGAATAAGGTGCAGCAGATTTTACTAGTGCTGCCTCTGGCGGTAGTACTGGCTGCGTTTGTGATGAATATAGGAAACCACCTTGTCTTTTCTGTCGAGAATGGCTACGAGAGGGGGCCAATGTTTGGCGTCCTGTACATAACGACGATCTTGTATGTCATTTTTGACATTTTTTATATTGTCCGTTACCGTAAATTATTTAGCCCGGGAAAAATCGTTGCTTTCGGTGCGGTTATCCCGATCAATGTGGCGGCGATGCTGATCCAGTTTTTTTATCCGTCTATGCTGATCGAACTGTTTTGCGGGGCTGTGGGTCTGCTGATCATGAGCATTGGTCTTCAGCGGGCGGAGGATTATGTGGATACGTTTACCCATCTTATGAAACATAGTGCCTATGTGCATGATATGAAACGCTCATTTTTCAATGAAAAACATGTCTATATTATTATGCTCAATATTTCAAATTTTCAGAGGATTCAGACGATAATCGGATTTGACTCGGCAAGGGAGGCGTTGGAGATCGTTGCGGAGAAGATGCGCAAACTGAACCGGAAAATGTATGGCGCGGCAGATCTCTACTATCTTGACAATGGCAGGTTCCGAATGGTTTTTCGTGAAAATAAGCAGGCTCAAGCAGAGGCGGTCGCAGAGGCATTGAATCAGGAGTTGAAAGATCAGATCAGTTTTCAGGGATTAAATATCAGTTTTATCTCGTATATCATGCTGGCTCGCTGTCCGGAGGAGATCAAAGACTTTAAAACGCTTATGACTTTTGGTTCGGATTTTCATTTGAAAAATTATTATACCGGACAGGTCATGTTTGCCAGTAAGCTCTATGACGGAAATCAGCTTGAAGTTCAGAATAATATTGATTTTATCATTGAACATGCGCTTGAGAATGAGAGCTTTCAGGTATATTACCAACCGATTTATTCAACGCAGCAGAAGCGTTTTATGTCTGCCGAGGCATTGCTCCGGCTGTTTGATCCACAGCATGGGTTTATTTCACCGGAACTTTTGGTTACTGCGGCGGAAAAGAGCGGTGCCATCCACCGCATCGGAGAGTTTGTGTTTGAAAAGGTCTGCCGGTTCATCGCCAGTGATGAGTTTACGGAATTGGGACTTGATTATATCGAGATCAATTTGTCTGTGGCACAGCTTATGAAGGAGGATTTGGCAGATACCCTGCTCTCTATTATGGAGAGATACGGTGTTTTGCCGGAGCAGATCAATCTTGAGGTGACAGAGAGTGCAACCGCTTATCAGCAGAAGGTTATGTTTGAGAATTTTGAGAAGCTTTCCGAGGCAGGACTTAGTTTTTCGTTGGATGATTATGGAACAGGCTACTCGAATGTAAAGCGTATGATCGAGCTGCCATTAAAGATCATTAAACTGGATAAGTCCTTTGCCGATGAGAAGAACAATCCGAAGATGTGGATCGTGATAAAAAATACGGTCAAAATGTTAAAGGACATGAATATGGAAGTTGTGGTGGAGGGCGTGGAGACGCAGGAAACTTTGGATGTGTTTTCGGATTTAAAGTGCGATTTTATTCAGGGATATTTCTTTTCAAAACCGCTTCCAAGGAAAGATTTTGTGGCATTTATAGCAAATGCAAAAACTTAAAACAACTGACTTCGGTCATACCGTGAGACGATCTGGGTGATGGATTCTTCGCCCAGAACATCATATTTATTTTGCAAAAATGTTTTCATGAGACCCGATCTCTCCGCTAAAGAATGTGCAGTTGGATGAGAATAGAACCACGAAAGATCGCTGTACAGCAGTTCAAAAAATTTTCTTGTGTCAGCATCAAAATCGGACTTTGAGATATATTCCTTTTTATATGCCCCTTTATAACGCGGATGATGGAAGGGTTCAAAGGGGACATATTTGTAATAAGAAAACCGTTCCCCTTCGTCAGAAATGGTGAGAAGATGTGTTTCCTTGATAAAGTCATCGAGCATATCCGGATTCAGGGTTAAAGGCGGCAGTTTGGTAGGCGGCAGATGCTCGCGGTTATCGGCAAGCATTTGTTCATAAGCCTGTTCTTTTTGTTTTTTCGTTCCGTATTTTTCGATATGTTTGTCCGTTGTTTTTCTAAAGTGAAGATCAAGCGAGGGCTTTCCTGTTTTTTTTCCATCTAGTACAAAATCCATAACCAGATGTATATATAATTTGTAAATATTTTTGAAGAAAATATAAAACAGCGTGAATATTAAAAAAATAAGTATAAGAATACCGATGCATTTTTGCAGCATGATGCGGAAACCTCCCGGGGAATTGAAAAATGTCTTTACGTTTTGCAGGTAGCTATATATACATAGAAAAACCACCCCAAAACTTTGACCAGTAGCGGGGTGATTTTTTCATTTCAATACAGGTCAACCCACCTTGTGGGCGGTTGTTCCTTCTTTCTTAACTATTTTTATTATAACATGTTGTTCCTGAGTTTTCAAGAGAAACTTTTTAGCTGATTTTTAACTCAAATTAATTTCGCTATAAGCATTTTCGCTGAAGGCGAGGGCGCAGACAATTCCGATTCGTACACGCTTCCGTTTTTTGCGAGTTTCCTGCTTCTGTTATCACTTCCTTCAATGTTAGGTTTACCAGAATGATTATACCTTAAAATATCTTCATTTTTTAAATCCTGCACACTGTATACTTTTTGATGGATATTATAATTAAAGTCAAAGGTTGGTAGAAAGGTTTCCATATATTCGTAATATGAGAGTCTGACAAATTGTGAATGCTAAAAAATAACGCAAAAACGATAGTAGATATTAATGCTATTGCTAATTGTGGCGTGATTTTGGTTTTGGTATAATTTGACCAAATACAAGGAGGATGCGTGATGCAAAAACACACAAAGATTTTTGAGGCGGTATCAAAATTTAGCAAAATTGAGCAGATGGCTTTGTTATTATCGAGAAAGGATTACGATAGAGCAATGGAAGACTTTGTTCAAAATATAATTAAACAAGAAAACGTAGATTGGAATTATCTTTTGGGATTATTGATTAACCATCGAGTGAATGGCGTGGTTTGTAATAGAATACAAGTAATGGAAGAGGTTCCTTTAACGGTAAAACATTCGCTGCGGTTTATGCTTTTTGCACAAGTTCAAAGAAATGCTTGCCAAAAAAAAGAAATTAGCCAAGTTTTTGATGAATTGGAAAGAGAGGGTGTAAATTATGCGTTTCTTAAAGGCGCAATCTTGAATTCGTTTTACTATTGTGAAGGTGAAAGAATTTCAAATGATACTGACATTCTAGTAAACATAAATGATTTGGATAAGGCAATTAAGATTTGTGAGAAATGGGGGGGCATTCAAGGTCATATTGAAGGTGAAAAAATTGTTTCAGCGACTAAAAAAGAAATTATGTTTGCTCAACTTAACACATATGAAACAATTCCGATAATCAAGAAGACTGAAAATTCATACCTGCCATTTCATATATTTGATATTAATTTTCGTTTGGGAAATGACGATAAAAGGGAAATGACGAAAATTATGTTAAAAGATACAGAAATAGTTGGAAATTCCTCGTTTATGTTACGAACGATGTCACTTGAAAAATTTCTAATTTATCTTTGCATACATCTTTATAGAGAAGCAGTCATGGTTTACAAAATTGTGAAGGGAAATGATTTGCTTTTATACAAGTTTATGGATATTCATTACTTTATTGTTTCGAACAAACAAAAATTATCTTGGGAAAGGCTACTTAAGGAGACAAAAACACTGGGTAGACAGAAAGATGTATATTATGCATTATATTTCACAGAAGAATTATATCCGGAAACGATAGAAGACAATGTACTAGAAGCTTTTAATGTGATTAAAAAAAAGTATCTTAATCAATACAGAGGAAAGGATAATTCTGAGGAAGTATATGATTGGAGTCTAAAATTTCATGAGCGTATATTTGATTCCGTAAGCAGGATAGAAGAAGCGAGGAAAAATATTGGGCGAATAGGCAAAAGCTATAACAAGATTAGAGAGGAATTGAAAAAATAGTGATTAAAGATATTTTGATAAATAACAAAAGTAACGATAATGTTGCTGTAATATATAGAGATAAAATTTATACATATAGTTGGATTTACCAAAATGTCTTACTTCATAAGAATAAAATCTTTGACTCATCAGGGGAAAATATTGGACTTTTTATACAAAATTCAATTGATTATGTAGTTGCGTACTTTGCAATATCATTTGCAGGTAAGGTTATTGTTCCAATTGAGACAAATGGCAAAGCGCGGCAAATTTTAAGTACCGTAGATTATTGTGAACTTGATTTAATTGTAACCAATGAAGAGAATTTTGCGTATATAACCCAAATTCTTGAAAATGAAACAGAATATGATATTGAAATATATAATTTGAGCACGAGTAGTAAAAAATATATTTCAAAAAAAAAGAAAAGGCTACACTCTTCTAGTAGTGCGACTTGTTCAGAAGAGGATGTTGCTATAATGCTTCACACATCAGGTACAACAAGTAGACCCAAGAAAGTAATGTTAACTCATAAAAACTTGATCTCAAATATCCAATCCAATATTGCTTCGCTGAGGTTGAGACCTGAAGATAGAAGTATGATTGTGCTGCCGATGTGTTTTGGATATTGTAATACTTCGCAGTTTTTGACACACTTTTATTTGGGGGCAAGTATTGTGATTTACGATGGTATTTTTGTTCCAAAACGATTTTTCTTATTTATTGACAAATACCAGTGTACAAATACTACATGTATTCCAACAATGTTATACCTTATTACAAAAAGCGAAAAAAACGAGTGTTTTCTGAATAGACTAAAATTTATTTGCTTTGGAGGAGGCCCGGTTGCCTTAGATACATTAAGGAAAATGGAAGAATTATACCCTGATATCGGAATGATTCAAACATATGGTCAAACGGAGGCGAGTCCACGTGTGGCATGCCTATTACCTGAAGATAATAATAAACTAGGATCAGTTGGAAAGGCAATCCCTGGTGTTTGTGTGAAAATTGTAGATAAAAATGGAATTGAAGTACCGGCAAATGCTAAAGGTGAAATTATTGTCAAGGGAGACAATGTGATGAAAGGTTATTATAAAAGACCAGAAGAAACAAAAAAAGTAATTAAAGATGGCTGGTTGTATACAGGTGATTTGGGGATGATTGACGAAGACGGATATTTGTATGTTGTTGGTAGAATAAAAAATGTTATAATTACTGGAGGGTTAAATATTTATCCAGAAGAAATTGAAAAGATATTATGCGAGTATCCAGATGTTAAGGAAGCAATTGTATTTCCAAAACCGCATGATGTTTTAGGGGAAGTTCCTATTGCAAAGGTTGTAGAAAAAGAGGGAAAGACAATTGATGTTGATAAACTATTTCAATATTGTAAGGCTAAAATGGAAAATCAAAAATTGCCTAGTGAAATTGTAGTTGTACAGAAGTTAGAAAAAACATATAACGGAAAAATGAGGAGGAGCAGTGATGAATGTGACGAATGGGATAAAAGAAAAGTTAGATGAGGTAATTGCTGATGTTGCAAGAATTAATTTTGGCAATACAAAGTTGTCTGAACAAATTTCAAAGCCAGATTGTGATTTGATGGATGATTTGGGATTTGACTCGTTACTAATGGTAGAATTAATTGTTGAAATAGAAAAAAAATTTGATATTGAATTTCAAATGACTGATTTGAATATAGATCTTCTGAAAAAATATGACAATTTGTATAATTATATCGTTTTTTATAATGGGTGATTTTATGAACATAAATTTAAAAGGGAAAGTTATTGTGGTGACTGGATCTTCTCGGGGACTAGGAAAAGAGATGGTTCTAAAATTTGCAAGAGAAGATGCCAAAGTTATTATTAATTATTGTCATAATCAAAAATATGCAATGGAGTTACATAGGCAAATCCAAGAGTATAATCAAGATTGTATAGTTATACAGGCTGATGTGACACAAAAAGTTGATGTAGAAAGATTGTATACAAAGGTGATTGATCGTTTTGGTAGGATTGATATTTTAGTTAATAATGCCGGGAAATGTAGCGACAATTTTATTCAGTTTATGGACTATGAACAATGGAATGCAGTGATGACAACAAATTTAGATAGTATATATTGGTGCACGCGTATTTTTTCAAAGAAAATGATCTCGCAAAGGAAAGGAAAAATAATTAACATTGCCTCATTGAAAGGACAGCTTGGGAGTGAAGGTCAATGTAATTACGCGGCATCCAAAGCGGGAGTAATTGGTTTGACGAAATCATTGGCAAAAGAAATGGGTAGCTTTGGCATCAGCGTTAATGCAGTATGTCCAGGTTTTATTCGTACGGATCTTAATAAAGAAAACCAAAATAAGGTAGAGATAGCAGAGAGAATGAGCGCACTGGAAAATGAAAAATGTCTACAAGATTTTTTGTCGTTTATGGTAGTGATGTGTTCGGATTTAATGACAAATATAAGTGGTCGGGTATTTAATTTGGATTCTCGGATTTTTTAAATGGGGGTGAGAATATGTATGCAAAAGAGCAGGAAACAAAAAAAATATTAAGGTAGGATGAATACCATTTTTTAAAGTGTCAGTTTGATTTTGATGAGAAATTTACGCAAATCAACCTCTATTATGCAGATAAAAGTGATATGATTGAAGAAAAGGAAATTACGATTAGGGTAAGGAAGAAGTTTGAAAAAACTGCCTTGCAAGTGAAGGAACCAGTAGTGAAGAGTGGACATTGCGTATTCATAATGAGTATGAAAAAAATATTAAAAAGGTCCCATATTGTATTACAGCGAAAGAATTACTGGAATTATGTAATATTAAGTTGCCAGATGTGTATCTGTTTGACAGGCTAGTTACATTTCGGTTGATAAAGTGGTGGAATAATACTACACAAATTTGTCTTGATGAGAATCAGTATTTAGGGGTGATTGATTACGAAGTTGAAATTGAGTATGAGAAAGAATTAGAACCTGATATAATTGATTAATTTGCAAAATGGCATATTTTCTTTAATAAAGAAGCCGTTGGGAAATTTCACCGTTTTAAACAAGAATATTTAAAACAAAAGCAGAAATAGTAGGGTGAAATTATTACTTTTTTTGAAAGAGGGGAATTGAAGGATGAAACAAAAAGATCCGGAAACAAGTTTTATTACGAAGTACTTTGTGAAAACGCCAATATTTTTTTGCCTGCTTTTAGCAGTGGGAGTTATTATATTTGTCTTGTTGAGTGTGAATATCAAAGTGCCGATATATAAAACCTATGCAGGAACCGTGCAAAACCCAAAAGACATTACGATAATTCAAACGAAGGAAATTTTGCCGGAGAGCGATGATGCGATATTGTTGTATAGTAACCGGGATTCCCATATAGAAAAAGTGAGTGACTATGATATGGCGGACTACATGATTTCCATGAGAAATCAATGTGAGGTTTTTTCGGATCATGAGGCAATATCTGTTGATGTTGTGCAGGAGGAAGTATCCCTGTTTGAATTAGTATTTAAAAATGGGGGGATTTCAGAATGAAACAGAATAAGCTTACATATTTTCAATGTGTGCGTTTTTTGCTCCCCTTCTTAAAAAATATAAGTGTTCAGTGTATTATGTTTTATCTGGGCTGTTTGTTTGAAATTGTGCTTGGTATTATTTCGACATTATTGTTCGGAATTATGATTGATCAGATTGTATACTATAAAAATATTGATATTTTTGCTGAAGTTGGTCTTGTGTTTTTTGTGTTAATTGCATTTGAATGTATCGTATGGTATTTTACATATGAAATATATTCCTACATTTGGAATAAGCTGAATTATAATGTTCGTATCCGTCTCTTTTCGCACATGCAGGAAATAGAAGCAGAGGAAATGGCTAATCAGAATTATGGGGATTTGATGGTAATGACTCGCTGGTATACGATGGATTGTGTACATTTTTTCGTGCGCGATATTGTACATAACGTAAATAATTACATCAGAATCATAGCATGCATGGTCGTATTGTTTTTAATTGATCCGATTTTGGGTCTTGCAATGATTTTTATGGTTCCGGTTTCTGTTTTTGTTTCAATGAAGTTTGGTAAAAAGGCACGAGGCGCAAGCGATAAGAATAAGGAGATTTACGGTGGCTATGTAAGTTGGTTGATGGAAATATTGGGAGCGCTGAAGGATATTTGTTTTCTGGGGGCAGAGGACCGGGTAAAGCGGTTGTTTTTAAAGCAGCAGGAGGGGCTGATCGATACCGATATTAAGGTCAGTGTTTCTAACGTCAAAGCAGAGCAATGGCTTGGTTTGGTCAATACATCTTTTCAATTGATATTATATGCTATTTTAGCCTTTTTATCCTTGAGGGGTTCTTTGATGATTGGTTCCGTGGTAGTTGCGCTTACATATTTTATGTTGCTTTCCTGTGCGTTTAAGAATATAAGTCAAAGCTACATGAACGCTCAGGGAAGGATTTCTCTTATTCAGAGACATTACAATTTTTTGCAGCTTCCGTCAGCAGAACAATGGTCGGGAAAGAGAAAGTTGGAAAGTGGAAGCGGAAAAATTGACTTTCAGAACCTAACATTTGCATATCGGGATTCTAACCCAGTTATTTGTAATCTGAATCTCTTGATCCATCCGGGAGAGCGCCTTGCTTTAGTTGGCGAATCGGGATGTGGGAAATCAACTCTTGCTTACGCACTGATCGGATTTCACAAGGCGCAACAGGGGAAAATCCTTTTGGATGGTTTTCCGATAGAGGAGTATACATTAGAGTCTATTAGAAAAAACGTAGGGTTTGTGCAGCAGGATGTACTTATTTTTGACGGAACTGTGAGAGAAAATATAGTTCTTGGAAATCCCAGTGCAACGGAGAATGAAATATCGGCAGCCTGCAGGGCGGCAGGCGTCAATGAATTTTTGGATGATTTGGAAGAGGGCTTAGATACCCTGCTGGGATATGATGGCAGAGAGTTATCCGGTGGACAAAAACAGAGGATTGCCATTGCCAGAATTTATTTGAAAAATCCTAAAATCATTATTTTTGACGAGGCGACCTCTGCTCTTGACAGTAATACGGAGGAGCTGATACACACTGCATGGAGTAATGTATTAAAGGACCGGACTGTTATTATAATTGCCCACAGGCAAAGTTCAGTCATGCTATGTGAACGAGTGGCGATCCTTGCAGAAGGTAACATTATCGAGACAGGCACGCCACAGCAGATGATTGAGAAAAGCGAATATTTCCGGACACTATTTGCTGTTAAGGAGGGACCCGCAAATGATAAATAAGATAACGTATCGTTTTGGTGTGATGAACCGACTGAGGAATTTTGCTGATGGAGTGAAACGTTTTTGGGTATTATATTTTTGCGGAAACATAATTGAAGTACTCCTCGGCCTTATTTTGCCGCTTTTTTACAGCATGTTTATCGAAAAGGTTATATTGGGAAAGAAAATGAATATTCTTCTGCTCGTAGTAAGCGGATATCTTTCTGTTCAAATACTGTCATTTGCAACGGCCTATTTAAAGAATTACTGCCGTTACCGTATGACAAACCGGGTTACTGTAAAAATGAAAGAAAAAATCATTGTCAATTATCTGGATCACGCATTTATTGACCGTAGAGTCAGCCCTACCGATGCAAAGATGATCATTGATGATGATATGGTTAAACTGACGGCATTTGCGGATGCACAGAGTTCGGATTATGTGATTAATCTTGGAAAAATATTTATTATTTCCGTGGTTTTGCTATGGGTCGAGTGGCGTTTGGCAATCGTTTGTATTGTTGTTGTTCCCATGACATTTCTTTTGACGGAAATGTATGGACGAAAATCCCAAAAGGTACAGAATGTCTCCCGTAAAAATGACGCAAAATGGGGAGACTGGTTATATTCTGTTATTAGCGGATGGCGGGAAGTACGCGCCATGAATCTGCAGGAGAAGGGAAAAGAAGTTTTCCGGAATTATTCGAGGAAGGATGCGGTTTATTTTACAAAGGTCACAAATTATTGGGTGATTCGGAACCGTATCCTGCCCCGGATTAAGGATGAATTTTTAATGCAGTTTCTGGTATATTTTATTGGTGGAGTTTTGATTTATTATAATCAGCTTACAATTGGTGCACTATTGGTTTTTGCACAATATTATGCGATATTGACGACCTCGGTACAGGAGGTCACGCGTGCAGATGCAGATTTGCAATCCAATATTGATTTCTATAACAGGGTATTAGATGCTGCCGACGAGTCGGTTTCAGATAACAGCGAAAAAGTCAAGAGTTTTGATGGCATTGACATTGAGGTGAAAAATATCAGTTTCCAATATCCTAAAAGTGATAATTTTGTTTTTAAAGATTTTTCTTTGACAATTCCCAAGGGCCAGCGGGTTGGAATCATAGGTGAGAGCGGCAAAGGAAAAACTACATTATTAAATCTGATGGCAGGAGCATTATCACCGAATAAAGGAAATGTCTTTTTTGGTGGAGTAAACTTAAAAGATGCGGATTTGCGGGAACTGCATAAAAAGATTGGATTCATTTTACAGGACAATGTGCTTTTTAATGCAAGTATATGTGAAAATCTTAAGTACGGGAAGGAAGATGTTACTGAGGAAGATATGCGTATTGCCTGTGAGAAAGCATATATATACGATTTCATCAAATCACTTCCGGATGGTTTTGATACGGTGATTGGAGAAGCCGGGATAAGACTGTCAGGAGGACAAAAGCAGCGGCTTGTTTTGGCAAGGTTATTTTTGAAGGATGTAGATGTGTTTATTTTTGATGAAGCTACGAGTGCTTTAGATCAGCATGCAGAATCTGTTATACATAATGCAATCCGGGAAGTTGGAGAGAGTAAAACGATTATTATCGTATCGCATAGAAAATCCTCGCTGGATTTATGTGATCGAATAGTGTCTCTTTAACCAGTGCTGTTTCGTAAAGTCACTGCAAAAACAACAAGAAAATAAGATGCAGAAAAGGATGTTAATAAGCAACATAAAAAATACGCAGACGAAAGATTGGTTTGTATCTGTTTTTAGTAGAGTATCCAAAGGAGAAATAAATTTCTATTAAGCAATAGGATTGAGAATGAGGTTTAATAGTTTTTGGTACCATTTGATATAAGAATTAAAAGTGTACTTGAAATTGTTGGTGAAAGCTTATAACAAGAAGTTGAACTATGAAATGCAGAAAAATAGAGGTTTTTTTTCGAAAAGACACAAGCAGATATGGAGGTTATTATGCGAAAAGTATTAAGTATCAATAGCAATCCAGGGTTTAGAACTTACACATATCATGCATATTATCATGCAATTGTATCTGCCCCATCAAAGCTTGGGAAGAAAGTTGCCCAGATACAGGTAGAGGGTTTTAACAATTATGAATGGAGTGAATTGAATAAAAAACTAAACTGGGATTGTGAAAGGAACAAATTAACCTTTTATTCAGAAAATAAATATAATAGAAATTTAAATGCCTGTTTTTGGAGAAATCTTCAAGAAGATGATGGGATTAGGCTAAAAATTGATTATCAACAATATACAAATTCATGGGGAGCAATAAATATATTCATAACGAATAAATCCCAGACCAATATGCTTGACGATGATGATTATTGGATCAGGCTTGGAAATTTTTGTAAAGACGGAGCGTATGCGAGGATAAATAACATTACTCAAAATATGAAAGTAAATAAAGATGTTGAATCTCAAGAGTTGAAAATTATATGTAGGAATAAAACAGTAAATATGTATGTAAATAATGGTATAGTACTTTCTGCGCAAATACCAGAGGAGAAAAGGATTTCCAATTTATGTATTGGATTTGAGATAAAGTTAAACAACAATGTATATTATGATTGGCTGTTTTCAAATTACATACAGATATACAGCAATATAGAGAGTAGTGATGATCATATTGACTATTTCGGAAAGATGAAAAAAAATTGGGCATATTATACTACAGATTATTTTTTGGACTATAAACAATATACATATGATGTGATCGAAAAAATGGGTATAGCAATTGAAAGGTTTATTAAATGTAATATTGATCAAGGAAACTACATTGAAGTTTGGATTAATCAGATTTTTTTAAAAGAGCGTTGGGAATATAGTAGGAAAGTAAATCATTTTCACCAAAATCTTATATATGGATATGATGATGAGAAAGGTGTTTTTTTGCTTGTTGGATATTTAAAGCGAATTCCCTGTGTAACAGAAATAAGTTATGATGACTTTTGTTGTAATCAAAATTTGTATGGGGGAAATAGACAATTAATTGTGATTACATATAATCCGGATGGCGTAATATTCGAATTCTCAGTGGACTATTGCAGACAAATGCTTTCGCAATATATTGATAGTACTAATAGCTCTTTGATGTATGGGAGTCTTATGAAGCCGCAGGTAGATTCATTTGGCTTGGATATATATAAACAATTGTGCACAAAGAAGGGATTAGAAGTTTTATTTGATGACATAAGAATAATACATTTTCTTGTAGAGCATAAATCCTATATGAAAGCTAGAGTTATGTATTTGATTCATTGCAAGTATTTGGAAAATGATTTGGATAGATGGATTGATAAGATGAATGAAATTGTACAATTGGCAAATAATTTAGAAACGGTTGTTCTAATGGGGCGAGTAAAGAAAAGCGAAAAGTTTATAACTCATGCAAGGGATATTTTGAATGAGATTAGTCAATGTGAACAAGAATATTATGGTATGCTGTTAAATGAATTATAAATATTTTGGTTTAATGGGGGTGTTGGTACATCTTTGAGCTTTTTGTTGCCCTCTCAAATTGAAGATGAAGGGCGACTAACAGTCAGCCATGCACTGTTTGGAAAAGTGCAGGCTGTACTGTGTTTAATGTTACTAACTATAAATTAATGGAATTAAGATTCCTATGCCAAAAAGGTGTAGGAGTCTTTTTTTGCTAGGCTTTAGCCTGTTTCACATTGTGGAGTTCCTCTTTGGGAAACTTCGTTTGTAGTTGACAGACTAAAGTCCATAGTAAAGACATCCCTGAAAAGAAGGGGGTGCAATTGTGGTAATTATTTCATGCTAATGCTGATTGTTTTATGTACAAACTATTGTTACACTGCAATAAAGTAGATTTAGATATAAGACTTATTGGAGATGTGAATTATATGACATACGTGAAATACGATTTGAGTAATGAAAAGGTCTGCTACCTTATTCAGACTGATGAGATGTTAGGCGAGTTAATTAGATATATTAAGACTTGCGAATTAGCCATAGAGGAAGATGGTTATAAATGCCTTGTGAAATATATTGTGGGACAACAGATAAGTGATAAAGCACGAGAAACTATTTGGCAACGATTTTACGTTACGTTTGGTAATGTAACTCCTGAAATCCTGTTGGCGGCTAATATTAGCGAATTTCGAAAAATTGGTTTGTCTAGAAACAAAGTTGATTATATTAAAAATTTAGCAGCATGCATTGTTGAGAAAAAAATAAATTTTGAACAGTTGTCAATGCTTTCGAACAAGAAAATCATTACAGAATTGACTAGTTTAAGGGGAATTGGAGAGTGGACGGCTGAAATGTACTTAATTTTTTCGTTAGGGCGAAATGATGTGTTTGCAAAAGGGGATGCAACAATTAGGAGAGCCATTCAATGGATGTATAATTTAAAAGAATTACCTTCTTTAAAAGTGTTAACTGGGTATTTTAATAATTGGATTAAGTACGCAACAATAGCTTCTTTATTCTTGTGGAAGGCTACTACATTAGGGCTGATAAAGGAACCGTTTAGTAAAATAATTCAAAAATAAGCTAGATAAGCACCTGTTATTTGTAAAATGAATAAAGAGACTATGCTTAGAGTATGAATGAGGCTTATCAAGAGGGAGAATGTGGTACTAGTCCATGATATCTCAAATAGTATGGTTCAAATTATTGAACAAATAGTGAAAGATTATAATTATATGATAAGAGGAGTTGACTCATATTATGAATGTCAATAGTATTTATTGGATGCATTTTTCAATCAATATTGCAAAAGAGGCACATCAACCTATTTTACAGGTGGGGGCTGTTTTGGTATCAGCAGAAAATAAAATGATTTGCTCAGCTTTTGCTGGAGAAGAATGCAGTGATTCATGGAGTTCTGTTCTTTTAAGTAAGGTAAGAAAACACGAAATATCTAATGCACAGAGTATTTTTGTAACAATAAATACATTGTCAGGGGATAAATTGTTTGATTTGAACAAAGTACTAAAGGAAATTGATACCAATGAGGTATACATTGGCCTTCCAGATCCTAAACTAATCTGCTATTTAAGTGAGGATCCTATTATTGCATGCAAGAATGTATATCGTTATCCAGATAATTTGCAATATGAAATATTGACACAAAATGCTGGTTTTTTTGCGGATAGTAAGCAGAGTATTAAAAATAGGTCATATTACTCAAAGAAAAGGATTAGTGATTTGCTTATTGAGGAGTTAGAGCTCCGTGGATTCATGGTTTCCAAGTCTGAATTAAATGCAGATAAGCGCAAGTGCTCATTGGCAAAGCTAGTTTGTGACAGATATGGGGTTAAGTACGCAGATGCACTTGATATCGTGTATAATGCATTGTCGGAAGCTTTTAATTGTAAGTATAGTTCATATGATTATGCTAATGATGTTCGTTCGCTTGATGCAAATTGGAAAGAAAAATTTATGACTTTTTATAAGAAGGTATCAAATAAAGATATATTAGACCTTGAAATTTTGGACGTTGGTGTTGGAAGCGGGAATGAGGCAATAGCTTTGTTCTCAAATTGTACTCATGTTACTTTTGTTGATATTGCGCAGACTGGATTAAAAAAAATCAAAGAGCACTTGCCATTATCTAATATTCTTGTTTCTAGTGCTTGTGATTTGTCAGTTGTACCTGATGATAGCTATGATTTATATGTTTCTTTAAGGACATATAATTCTTCTTTTTTTGATATAAAAACGGCAATAGCAGAAGCGCATAGGATATTAAGGACTAAAGCAGCAATTATTATTTCGGTGGCTAATGGTTTTTTATGTACCAAAGAGAATTGTATTGTTTCTGGTTTGCTTATCCCGGGAACTGACTTTGTTGACGTCTATCGTGGGATGGATACAATAAAAAAGATACAAAGTGTATTTATTGAAGAAGGATTTGGAAATGTTCAAATTTTTCCCACTAATACTGAAATTTATTTATCAGCAATAGTTAATTAAGATTAGATGATTGGGAAACTCATTTTACAAGTGTGCGATTTTGAAAGTAACAGGTAGGTTGACATGCAATGGAAATATACTGGAAACTAGGAGCACTTAATAAACTTCATGAGATTTGTGAAGCTAGTAAGTCCTATGTAGGTTAATAAAGGCTTAAGGTTTCGTATGTATTGATGCTGATGTATTTTATCAGCTAAAACAACAGAAATTAATTGGGTTATTCCGCCAGGGATTAAATTAGCATAAAGAGTTTTCTCATCTTGCATTTTTTTATAAGGCACAAACTGCCTTTAAAATGATGAATGAAATGTTCTGCCTTAGTTTTTGTTTTGGGTAAATATAAGTAATACGACCCATTTGAGATTTTGCAGAGATTCTAACAAGTGCACTTTCAGTAGGGCGGTAAGTTACAAAAGCATAATCCCAAATCATTTTGGGACATATAAATTTGTATTTTTTGATGCATGGATTTTTGGACAGCAGGGAATGCTATTTTCGTTTAGTGGATATTTTCTTTCTTTTTTGGTGTAGTACTTTGTATTCAACATTTTGTGGAAAGAGACCGATATATTATTGTAAGCAAGACATGACAGGTAAGTGTAATTGTCAGAGAAGCAAAGGAGCTAGTTTATAATGAATGAAGGATCAACTTTTGCTGAAAAAATATTACTTTTTAACGAAAAACTTTCATTTGAAACACCTTATTTACCCAATGGTCTCAAAATTATAAATCCATTTAAAGGGGAAAAAAAAGAAGAAACAAGGGAAATTTCGAAAGTGTTTTATGAAAAATATTATAATGATACTCGAACACGCCGCTTGATACTTGGGAGCTCACCGGCACGTAGGGGTTCAGCTATTACGGGAATACCATTTGAAGATGCGTTTTATCTTCAGCAGGAGACAGGAATCCTTATTAATGGATATTATATTAGTAAGTCCTCAAACGAATTTTTGTTTGATGTTATTAGAGAATATGGTGGGAGAGCGAAATTTTATGCTGATTTTTATATGAATTTTGTTTGTCCTTTAGGTATAGTTAAAAAAAATTTGAAAGGCAACGAAGTTAATTGCAACTACTATGAAAATGCAAAACTACGAGATTTATTGTATCCTTTTATAGTTCAAACACTACAGGATCAAATTGCTTTTGGTATTGATGCATCGGTGTGCTATTGTATTGGAAGCGGTGAAAATTATAATTTTCTATGCAAAGTTAATGAAAGACATAGTCTTTTTGGTAAGATCATTCCTTTAGAGCATCCGCGTTTTATTATGCAATATAACTCAAAACGTAAGGATGAGTTTGTTGGAAAATATCTTGATGCTTTATGCAACTATAAAGATGGAGGTATTTGCGCATTACGTTGATAAATATATACTGCTACAGCTAGAGAGGAGAAGAAACAATGAGCGAAATAAAGCGGAAGGTATTAGTTCATTTTAACACAAGTGAGGTCACTGTATACTGTTTAAATGAGAAGACACTAAAATTATTGTACAAGGAAAATACTAGTTTTGATGGAAATTTTGTTGATGAGAAATTTTTAGATAAAATTGATCAAGTTTTAAGCAAGTTAGAGAAATGCGTTGGTTCAGTTGATAATAAGAATACTCGTTTGTATGCCACAGGGATATTTCAGAATTTTGCACAAGTCGATCAAACCAAGTTGATTATTCACGTATATGTAAATTTTGGAGTTTATTTCAATGTTATTCAACCGGATTTAGAAAAATTTTATTTGAAAAATAGTATGTCAATATATGGGGAGGTAGATATTATGACGGGGGTAGTTTGCCAGGAATTTCGAAAAGTTGTTATATGTGGTAGTTTCCAACAATATTTACAAGATATTGATAAGGTAATGGTTAAATTACAAAGACACAACATAAGCGTGTTGAGTCCTTGGACAACAAAGATTGTGCCAGAATCATTGGGAACTGATTTTATTCTTTTAGAGGGACAAGAGCCACTTAAAAATAAACGTGATGCATGGAGGCATAAGTATGAACATATGAATAAATTTAGACAAGCTGATGCCGTTATTGTTTGTAACCCAGATGGTTTAATTGGACAAGGTACTATGTTTGAATTTGGGTTTATGATTGCTTTTTCAAAGAGGATAATATTTATAAAGGAACCTAAAGAGTTATCAATTACATTTCCTTATGAGATTGGTTTGAATTTTTAAATGGAGGCATAGGATTATCAATGGTAGGTGGCTTAAAATCAAAATCAGTAGATGAGGTGATTAGATGAAAAGAGGGGAGTTTATTAGTTTAGAAGGCATAGACGGAGTTGGTAAGACTTCTTGTACTTCAATATTGTGTGAAAAACTAAGCATGGGTAAAAAATATGTATATATTAATAGGAAGATTGTTCCTTCAAATAACGAATATGTGAAATTGCATATGGAATATCTTTATGCAATTTTATGGGGTAAAGGGAAGGTGTTTTCTCAGGCGCCTAATATTGAGTATAACGGTCTGAATCGTGAACATTGGTTACATTTAATGATTGCTTGGTATAGTGCTTTTGAGCAACATGTTATATTACCTATATTAGAAGAAGGTGTATCTATTATTATGGATGGTTACATATACAAAGAAGTAGTGAAAGCTATATATAGTTCTGGAGATTTTCACACTGAAAAAGAATTTGATTTCCTTTTTAAGCCAGATATTGTTTTTTATTTGGAGGCTTTTCCTAGAGATTGTATAAGGGATGATTCCAATACAAACCGAATTGAATCTGGTGCGTTTGTAAATATGCAAAGTGATTTCATAAAACACCAAACTAAAATGAAAAAAATATATGATAGACTTGCAGCGGAAAAAAAATGGCTTACAATTATTCGAAATAGAGATGTAAATATAACTTGCAATGATATTATAAACACATATAAAGAATATGCTACTGAATAGACGGGAAAACGCAATAATCTGAGATGGTATTGCTGTTTTTTGCTTCTCCTGCGTATGTATTGTTTGATGATAAAGTGGTAGTTGTGTTTTTATAGGAACATTTCGATTAAGTGGGATCATTGCGTAAATCCAGACAAAAAAGCAATGAGGTTTCAGGTAATGTCGTGGTTGTCAGATGGTAAGGCTCAGGTTTCAGTGTTTTATAATAATATGAAACTATGTAAAATAATAGTAAATGTAGTTTTGTCATCCCAAACTTTGCAGGATGTTGATATAACACAAGTCAGAAAAGATTTGCATGAAAACATTATATGTGAGGTGTTGCCAAATGACATGCTAGATGATGCAGCGGGTATTTATATCAACCCAACTGGACAATTTGTGAATGGTGGAGTAAAAGCGGATTGTGGACTCACTGGAAGAAAAATTATTGTGGATACCTATGGCGGATGGGGAAGATATGGAGATGAGGCTTTTTCTGGGAAAGATTCGACGAAAGTTAATCGTTCGGGATCATTTATGGCGAGATATATTGCCAAGAATTTAATTACTTTAAATGTTTGTGAGAGGGCTGATGTTCAAATTGCATACGTCATTGGAAGAAGAGAACCTATGGGGCATATTGATACGTTTGGAATAGGGAAACTATAGGAGGAAGTGATTGCGAAAAATGTACAAGATCAAATAGATTTATCCATGAGGCAATAATTCAAAAATTTGATTTAAAAAAATCAATATACAAGCAATTGGCAACATATAGTTCGTTTGGGCGTAAAGATTTAAATCTTCCGTGGAAAAAAATAATATATTATATGGGGCGTTGAAAAAAGAATATAATTCGTGAAAAAAAGAATATAAATCTATGGCATTGACCATTCTATCCCTGTTATCATTGAGTAAAAAGGAGTGGCTCAGACGATGGATAGAATGCTCACTGATGAGGAAGTCAAGGCGATTGGGAGAAAGTTGCGAGATTTGCGGAAAAAACTAGGGTTTACGCAACAAGAATTTGCAAATAAACTGTTTTGGGGTGTGTCCTCGTATCAAAAGATTGAGAGTGGAAAAACGCTTATGACTTTAGATAAAGCGGTACAGCTTCACAGAGATTATAATGTGGATTTAAATTATTTTACCGCAGGAGATTCCTTAGACAGCGAAGATTCTATTATGCATATTATTGAAAATGCTTCCAGAGATCAAAGCGCAGAAATGATTCTTCGTTTGTTGGAGTATATGATCCGTATGATAAAAATGAGCCTGAAGAATGGAAATGAAACAGATACTGATACTGGAAGATAATGACCTGACGCGAAAAAAATTGGTAAAGATTTTGGAGTCCATAGAACCCCGAGTTGGTATTTTTCCCTTTTCAACACAGGAAGCTGCACTTGGTTTTGCTTTAACTCATCGAATAGATCTCTTTTTGGTAGATATAATATTGCGTCCAAAAGAGAGAAATGATTTTTCTGGTATACAATTTGTTGAAAAAATAAAGGAATGTCCTTCCTGCGGAATGGCAGAAATTGTGTTTATTACCACACTGGCTGGCTTGGAGGTAGAATTGCTGCACCGGGTTCACTGTTATGATTACATAGAAAAGCCGATTGATGAGATGCGAGTAAAAAGAATTGTGACGGAAATTATTGAAAGGGGCGAAAGGGCAGCCAAATTGCCGGAACGGATTTATTTTAGAAATGACGGAATTTCCTATCCTGTTGATGTGACGGAGATTCGTTATGTTGTTTATCAGAACAGAGAACTGTCAATTTATATGGGAGAAGGGTGTATAAAGGTGCCAAATCTTCCTTTAAAAAAGTTCTTGGAACAGGTAAAGGATTCAGTTTTTTTGTCACCGTTGAGGGGAACAGCCGTAAATATTTTGTACATTGAATCGGTAGATTATGTAAATCAGTATATATATTTGAAAGGAATCAAAGAACCAGTATGTATGGGGTCTGTGCTGAAGAAAAGGTTCCGAAATAAGTATGAGGAGTACGTGAAGCGAGGTTATAAATAATGAATGTGTCATTGTATGTGAGAGTGACTTGTTCGGTTATATGTGAGTTGCTTTCAGGAGTGCTTCTGATAAACGGATTGATTGGTAAAAAAGAAGAGATTCCAAAACTTTGGACGATAGCCTTTGTAATTATTGCGGTGGCATATATACTAATTGTTCCTAATGGTCTAACGACAGGGTGCTATGTTCTGACGCTTTTGTATGTTCGATATGGATATAAAGAAGCATGGAAGGATAGTTTGATTATAACTATATTAAGCGTAGTGTTGGCAGGAGTTGTTGAATTGATATGTTCTTTTCCTTTTGTTGTCTTATTGCATGGAAGATGGACGGATACAACCAATAATCTTTTTGCTGCTTTCAGTGGCATGATAGTATGCTATTTTCTAATAAGGATTCCCCAAATTCGGTATTTGAAACGATGGTGTAGTCGGCAGGAGATAATCTATATTATAGTAGTATTATTTTGTTTGCTACTCATGATGAGTACTATTGTAAATTTTCATATGACGCTAGAACTTGATGTGGGCGATTATATTTATGTTCTGATTGCCATGACCCTTATATGGTTTCTGTCTTTGCGCCTGATACGGTATCAATATGAAGATAAAATTAGAAAGAAATATTTTGCTGCTTTTTGCAGAGTGATCGATCAGATGAAAAGGAGACAGCACAAATTTCAAAACCAATTAGATGCTGTATATTCGTTACATCGGATATATGATGATTATGATACATTGGTGGAGGCGCAAAGGAAGTATTTGGGGAAATTAGCTGACTATGAGTTGCCAACTGATGTCTTGGTTTTGGAAAATTCTATTATAATTGCTCATTTATATGAGAAGATAAGTGAAGCTCAGGAAATAGGAGTGCGAATCAGGTTGAAACTGCGCTGTAGTTTAGAGAGGTGTGGGATTGATGATATTCATCTAGTCGAGATGCTTGGAACATTGTTGGATAATGCGATTCAGGATATGCAGACAACTGGAGAAAGAGAATTTCTTTATGTTGAGGCAAAGCAGGAAGACAGAATTATAATCCGGGTGGCGAATCCGCATAGAAAATTGCAGAATTATGAATTCCTAAAAATGTTTGAAAAGGGCTATAGTACAAAAGGCGAGAATCGGGGAATTGGTTTGTATCATGTGAAGAAACTGGTGCAAAAATATAAGATGGATTTAGTGGTTGAAAATCAAATCATGGATGAGAAGAATTACATATGTTTTTCGTTGATGATATGATGGAAGCTAGTAGGAAAACACTCCATTCATTTGCTGATTGAATTGAATGGAGTGTTTTTGAGTGTCTAGAAGCACATATTTCCAACTGTTATGCATGGGTTCATGCAATTACAATAAAAAATTCATGCTGTCGCAACTTGCCACATTTGTAAAATTTTGTTATTCTTTTGTTGGAAACTTTGGTTCGCCAAAGAAAATATAGCTAGCATGTTTTGCCGTGATAATTGCTGTTAAAGCTAGACAAAGTGTACACAGCTTATAAATCTTCGGCGTAAGTAACTTTTTCATAGTGTTCTCCTTTCCGTGCAAAATGCGCACATAATAGTTGGAATATTTGTAAAACTATAACCCAGTAGACTATTCTTCTATAGGGTAGAGTTTTCCATGATATGAGGACGACAGAATAGAAAAGCAAAACTAAAATAGTATGATGTGTATATTTGCTGACTTCTACTGCTGTTAAGGTTGGACGCATGATGGATGTGATGGGGCCGATTAGTGTAAAAACGCTGAGCGACAGTACTAATCCCAAGGCAACACCTGTATCAGACAAAGGACAGTGGGCTAACAGGATGGTAACGATATAAAATAGTAAGGAAAATCCAAGACAACTAACATAATGGGAAAAATGTAGGCCCCCGCTATAACACCGTATGGATAATAGTACCAGTGTAATTACAATAGCTTGATCAACACAATGAAAAAGCGCAGATATGGCGAGGAGAATCATTATTTTGCTAGATTCAGAGAAAATCGCTTCTATGGCATAAATGATTTTCTTGGCTTCCAGTGCGCTGAATCTGTACTTCTCTTGTAAGTGTATCAGTAATTTTTCTTTCATATCGGATTCTCCTTGTAAGCAAAGGTGAAAATGAAAACTTGTAACAAACAGAAGAATATCAAAAAAAGCTATGGGAATGGTGATATATTACTGAACATCCCTTTTTCTGTGTTGTAAGTGGAGTTAGAGCAGGAAATCTTTGATTTTGGGGTGTGCAGTAATGAAGAAGGAATATACAGTGATATGATGTGGAATGGATTACCGATTCTGTTATAATCAGGATATCTTGAACATAGAAATAAGAGGTGTTACAGTGTTAGATAACAATATAGTAGGTGAGCGAATTAAATACCTGCGGTTAACTAGGAAAATGACAAGAGAAGAACTTGCGGAAGCGGCAGAAATATCAACCTCATTTTTGTATGAAATTGAGACAGGGAAGAAGAGCTTCTCTGCATATACGTTGGATAATCTAGCTCAGGCATTGAATCTTACGACAGACTACATACTTTATGGCGATGAGAATAATGTGGAACTTGAATGTGCGACATCAAGAGAGGAACTGTATGAGGTTAAGTTGCGCATGACTCAGAAATTGTTGGAAAAAGCATATAGGGAAATCCAAGAGTTGTTGAATGGTTAAAACGATTTTAGGGTTTTTTGGCAATATAAGGCGATAAAGTAAAACAAGTCATTTTTGGTGTTTTTAAACCGCTAACTTGTATGGGTTATCGCTCTCTTGGGATAGGCTGTCTATTTCCCGACAGCTTCTTCTTGATTTGTAAGCTAAGGTTTTCATTTGTTGAATATATGATACTACAAAGTTATAAAAATTTCTATCTTGCTCTGCCCAGAATCAAAAAGCAAGAAATCCCCAACAGCCAGAAAATAAAATAGAATAGAAAAGGGTTCAGGCAGACTCAATTGCGTTTTGTAGATCAATTCGTCTGCCTGAACCCTTTTTATTCTATTATTTTCAGTCTCGTTGTATTACACCTCAAAGAGCATATCGCCATAAGAAGGTACCGGCCAGTCTTCCTTGTCGACCAACATCTCGAGTTCATCAATCGGGGTACGAAGGTCGGTCATCGCAGTAAACACTTTATCGCGGTAGAACTCTGCCTGTTCTTTTCCTTCCTCCATTGCTCCGGCTTTTTCATTGGTGTGCTTCAAGACCATGAGCGCATTTTGTGCCTCAGCGAGAAGAGAAGAGCATTTTTTCAGGAGAGAAGTCTGGACGCTCAAGTCGGCGTCCGCACATGCCTCTTTGATGCTGTTGATGGAATCAGCAAGGGTTGTCGTGTACTTGATGACAGCCGGGATGTACTGTTTGGTGGCGATATCAACCATTGCTTTTGCCTCGATATTGATCGCCTTTGCGTAAGCCTCGTAATTGATCTCTGCACGGGACTCAAGCTCGGTGCGTGACAAAACATTCTGGTTTTCAAACATTTTGATGGTTTCCGGATATGTGAGGGAAGCAGTAGCGTCCACCATTGTACGTACGTTTGGAAGACCGCGTGTTTCCGCTTCTTTTACCCATTCATCGGAATATCCGTTTCCGTTAAAAATGATCTTGCGGTGATCTTTCAATGTCTTCTGGATCAGCGCATCGACTGCTTTTTCAAAATCAGAAGCACCTTCAAGTTCAGCGGCCATCCGCTCAAGAACATCAGCGACAGCGGCGTTAAGAACGGTGTTTGCGCCGGCGATCGACATGGAGGATGCGACCATACGGAACTCAAATTTATTTCCGGTAAAGGCAAATGGTGACGTCCGGTTCCGGTCAGTAGCATCTTTTCGTACCGATGGGATCGAGCTGACGCCGATATCCATTTTGCCGCCCTTTAAGCTGTGTGTTGCAGTTCCGGTCTCAATGATCTGCTCTACGATATCCTCAAGCTGCTCACCTAAGAAGATAGAAATGATCGCAGGCGGTGCCTCGTTGGCGCCGAGACGGTGGTCATTTCCGGGATTGGAGGCAGACATCCGAAGGAGTGCCGCATGCTCATCTACTGCCGCGATGACCGCAGCTAAGAAGAGAAGGAACTGTCTGTTGTTGTGAGGGGCAGAACCCGGGTTCAGAAGGTTTTCCCCTGTATTTGTAACGATCGACCAGTTGTTGTGTTTACCAGAACCGTTGATGCCGGCAAATGGTTTTTCGTGTAACAGGCATTCGAGATCATGTCTTCTTGCCACTTTTTTCATTGTGTCCATAACGAGCTGGTTGTGATCCGTAGCGATGTTGGCGGAATCATAGATCGGTGCCATCTCATGCTGTGCCGGAGCTACCTCGTTGTGCTGTGTCTTTGATAAGATACCAAGCTTCCAAAGCTCGATATTTAATTCATTCATAAAAGAAGCCTGACGCTCGCGGATGCTTCCAAAATAATGGTCATCCAATTCCTGTCCCTTTGGCGGCATCGCACCAAATAAAGTTCTTCCGGTAAAGATCAGATCTTTACGTTTGAGGTATTTTTTCCGGTCGATCAGGAAATATTCCTGCTCCGGCCCGACCGAACAGGACACGTTTGTCACATCATCTTTTCCAAACAGTTTCAGGACACGTACCGCCTGTTTGCTGATCGCCTCCATCGACCGCAGAAGAGGAGTCTTTTTATCGAGAGCCTCTCCGGTATAGGAACAGAACGCAGTCGGGATGCAGAGCGTGACGCCGATCGCATCCTCGCGGAGAAATGCCGGAGACGTACAGTCCCATGCGGTATAACCTCTTGCTTCAAAGGTTGCACGAAGTCCGCCGGAAGGAAAGGAAGAGGCATCGGGTTCGCCCTTGATCAGCTCTTTTCCATTAAATTCCAGTACAGCCCGTGAGTCGGATTCAGCGCTGATGAACGAGTCATGCTTTTCAGCAGTCACACCGGTCATCGGTTGGAACCAGTGCGTATAATGTGTGGCGCCATTTGCTAAAGCCCATTCTTTCATGGCATGTGCGACCACGTTGGCAACCTCTGCTGTCAGTTCCTCGCCATTTTCGATTATTTTTTTCATCGCCTGATAGGTCTTTTTGGGAAGATACTCCTGCATGACTTCATCATTAAAGACCTTCGTTCCAAATACGTCTGCGATTACATTTGTTTCCATATTGTCCTCCATTCCGGCATATGTATCGTATGCCAAGCTAAATTTAAGCGTGCCCACCTGACAACTTGGCGTCGTCAGATCCCCATAAACCAATACCTTATCCATTATACACAAAAAAAGTTTTTGTGCAATAACAAAGAAAAAAGGTGTCCTCAAAAAATGAGAACACCTTCGTTCCGTCTTATCACGAAAATATGATATCACGTTTGAAAAAGAAAGTAAAGAGTTTTTTTGAATTTTTTTTCTAAAGTTTTTTCGGCAGATCATTTATTAAAAAGAAAAAAACAATGTCAGCACCTCATCGATAAAATCCGCAAACTGTTTTTCTGGGATATTCTCGAGCGGATATAATTGGGAAACAGCGGCGGGGATTCCGTTGATGGAGACAGTGGCCGTGCCGACCGGTACTTCTTTTCGGATGGGGGCCTGTAGTTTTGCGGGCAGCTGGTAGTCAATGTCCACTGTATCAGGAGTGCCGAGAAGAAAGGCAGGGAACGCAGGCTGTGTGATGCCGGTCTGCGCCGAGGTTCCGTTTTCGACCGGGATCTTATGGGCAGAGAGGTCACGGATGGAAATGTTCTGTCTGGTAAATGTCTCAAACCCATAATCCATAAGCGCCTTTGTGTCAGCCCATTTGTAAGATTTGTTCGGAGGCCACCCGCTTGCGAGGACACAGCTTACAAACGTGCGGTCGTCCCGTTTGGCTGCTCCCACAAAGCAGTACCCAGCCTTTCCGGTAAAGCCGGTCTTGATGCCGATGGCTCCCTCGTATGAGGTGAGAAAGGCATCACGGTTCGTCAGGGAATAGCTGTGTTTTCCGGTCACGTCCCGGAGTGTGTGGGAGGGGGTGCTTATGATCCCCAAAAAACTCTCGTTCTGGCAGGCGTAGGCGGCGAGGCGGCACATATCAGCAGGGGTAGAAGAGTGTCCGTCCGCGTCCAGACCATTTGGCGTGACAAAGGTCGTCTGCGTCATCCCGAGTTCGGCGGCCTTTGCATTCATCACGGCGGCAAATCCTTCCACACTGCCGCCGATGTGTTCGGCGATGGCGACAGCGGTGTCATTGTGGGATTCTAACATAAGGGAATACAGAAGTTCGTTCAGTACAAACGAGCGGCCGGAGCCGGCGCCAAGCCGGACTTTTGGCATCGAGGCAGCTTTTGGGGAAAATGTCACCGTGCTGTTTAAATCCCCATGTTCAAGGGCAAGGAGACAGGTCATGATCTTTGTCGTGCTAGCCATCGGCAGCGGAGTGGTTTCATTCTTTCCATATAGAATACGTCCGGAGGAAGCGTCCATCAGGCACACGCCTGCTGCATGCAGCGTCAGAGCGGGAGAAGGTGCGGTGGGCGGAATTTGGTCGGAAGGCAGTTCTGCGGAGGTTTCTGCAGGTGGGAGCGCTACAGGCCGGTTTGCCATATGGCAGTAGCACACAAACAGGAGGGAAAGAAGGACAGGAAGGAGCAGAAACGGATTTTTTTTCATAATGAACAACGTCCGTTCGTGTTTTTACCATGTATATGAGAAATTATGAAAATAATGTGTGCAAAACTTTAATAAAAAATGAAAATGTTATTGATATTTTACGGAAAAAGCATTACAATTAAAATTGGAAAAAATTTTGCATAATATATAAAAAGTGGAGGACTGCAGTATGAGTGATTCAGCAAAAATGTCAGCAAGACAGAGAATCGAAACTCTTGTTGACGCAAATAGTTTTGTTGAAATCGGAGGACTTGTGACGAAGAGAAATACCGACTTCAACATGCAGGAAAAAGCAGTGCCGGCCGATGGTGTCATTACCGGTTACGGGGTGATCGACTCCGAATTGGTGTACGTGTACAGTCAGGATGTGACGGCGATGAACGGTTCCATCGGTGAGATGCATGCGAAAAAAATTGCCAGACTTTATGAGATGGCGGTGAAGGCGGGAGCGCCGGTGATCGGCCTCATCGACTGCGCCGGAGTCCGCGTGCAGGAGGCAGTAGATGCACTGGCGGGATTTGGAGAGATTTACATAAGTAAGGTGAAAGCAAGCGGTGTGATTCCGCAGATCAGTGCGGTTCTGGGTTCATGCGGCGGCGGAACAGCGATCTCTTCCCTTCTGGGTGATTTTACATTTATGGATTCGACAAATGGAAAACTATTTGTAAACTCACCGAATGCGATCGACGGAAACCGTGTTGAGAAATGTGACACAGCAGATGCGGCATTTCAGGCGGAGGCAGGAAATGTAGATTTTCTCTGTGACGGGGAAGCGGAGGTGCTTGCACAGATCCGCTCACTCGTGCAGATCCTTCCGGCAAACTTTGACGATTACGCAGGAAAAGAGACACAGGATGATATGAACCGTGTCCTGACTGGATTTGAGGGACTTGTATCTGATCCGGCTGCCGCTCTTGCACAGATCGCCGATGACAATAAATTCCTTGAGACGAAGAAGGAACACGCAAAGGATATGGTCACAGGACTTCTTACATTAAATGGAGTGACTGTCGGCGCTGTGGCAAACGGAGGCGAGGCAGTTCTTTCGACAGCCGGCTGCAAAAAGGCAGAAAAATTTATCTATTTCTGTGATGCGTTCGGGATTCCGGTCATTACCTTGACCAACGTAAAAGGGTATGCTTCTTCTGTCGAGGAGGAAAAAACGATCGGACAGGCTGTGGCAGACCTTACTTGTGCGTTTGCGAGCGCAGAGGTTCCGAAAGTAAATGTGATCACTGGAGAAGCGTTTGGAAGCGCCTATATCGCCATGAACTCAAGGCACATCGGGGCTGATCTTGTACTTGCGCTCGAGGGGGCAAAAGTAGGAGTGATGGATGCAAAGAGCGCCGCGCAGATCATGTATGAGGATGAGATCAGTGGACAGGCAGATACGAAGGCGGCTCTTGAAGAGAAGACAAAAGAATTTGATGAAATGCAGTGCAACGTAAATATTGCAGCGAAGAGAGGCTATATCGACAATGTCATTGAGGCTTCTGAGATCCGCAAGCAGTTGATCTATGCAATGCAGATGTTTGGAATGAGGTGATCGGATGGGTTTATTAGCAGCGGCACAGCCTGAGAAGGTGATTACAACGATGCCTGAGGCGTTAGTCAATACGTTACTTGGTATGGGGACGGTATTTGTTATCCTGATCCTGATCTCTTTTGTGATCTATCTGCTCAAATTTATTCCGGAACTTTTAAACCGTTCGGAGAAAAAATCGGCGGCAGAACAGCCGGCAGCAGCAGTTCCCAAAGCCACTCCGACAGTACCGAGAGTACAGCCGACAGCAGTAGAAAGCAAGACGGAGGACACCCAGCTTGTTGCGGTCATCACAGCAGCGGTGGCAGCGGCAATGGAACAGGAGGGTACGCCGGTTCCGGCGGAGGGTCTTGTGATCCGCTCCATCAAAAAACGTTATTGATGTGAAATGGCAAGCATAGAGAAGTTTGCCAGTGCGTTAAAAATATCGAATTATCAATTATCTTAGGAGGATATAACACATGAAGAACTATACAATCACAGTAAATGGAACCGTATATGATGTATCAGTAGAAGAAAAGGGCGCTTCGGGAACAGCCTCAGCGGCACCGGCTTCTGCACCGGCAGCACCGGCGGCAGCAGCACCAGCTGCAGCTCCAGCCCCGGCAGCAGCGCCGAAACCGGCAGCTGGCGGTTCAGCAGGTTCCGTACAGGTGACAGCGCCGATGCCCGGAAAAATCCTGAGCGTTAAGGCGAGCGTGGGTGCGGATGTGAAGAAAGGGGACGTCATCCTTCTTCTGGAGGCAATGAAGATGGAAAATGAAGTTGTCGCACCACAGGACGGAAAAGTCGCAAGTATAAACGTAAATTCCGGTGATATGGTTGAGTCCGGTGACGTATTGGCTACGATGGATTGATCATAAAATAACTGGAGGTATTTAAGATGGAAGTTTTACAAAATCTTCTCCATCAGACTGCATTTGCAAACGGAACGGTTGACTGGCGAAGTTATGTGATGATACTGGTCGCATTTGTCTTTCTTTATCTTGCGATCCGGAAAGGGTATGAGCCGCTCTTGCTCGTGCCGATCGCATTTGGTATGCTGCTTGTCAACATCTATCCACCAATCATGGAGTCTGGCGGATTATTGGAATATTTCTTTAAACTGGATGAATGGAGTGTCCTGCCCTCCCTGATTTTCCTCGGAGTGGGGGCGATGACGGACTTTGGCCCGCTGATCGCCAATCCGAAAAGTTTTCTTCTCGGGGCGGCAGCACAGTTTGGTATTTTCGCAGCATATCTTATGGCAATCCTTATGAACTTTGACGGACGTGCTGCGGCAGCAATCTCGATCATCGGTGGTGCGGATGGCCCGACCTCGATCTTCCTTGCCGGAAAACTCGGACAGACCGATCTGATGGGGCCGATCGCAGTGGCGGCGTATTCGTACATGTCACTGGTGCCGATCATACAGCCGCCGATCATGAAGCTTTTTACGACGAAGGAAGAGAGAGCGATCAAGATGGATCAGCTCAGACCGGTTTCAAGGCTAGAGAGGATTCTGTTCCCGATCGTGGTTACGACGATCGTATGTCTGATCCTGCCGAGTACAGCTCCGCTTGTTGGTATGCTCATGCTCGGAAACCTGTTCAAAGAGTCCGGCGTGGTAAAACAGCTCGCAGAGACAGCTTCCAATGCGATGATGTATATCGTCGTTATCCTTCTCGGTACATCCGTAGGAGCAAAGACAAGCGGTGCCAACTTTATCGATGCAGCTACGTTAAAGATCGTAGTCCTCGGACTGATTGCATTTGCAGTTGGTACAGCAGCCGGAGTGCTGTTTGGAAAGCTTATGTGTAAGCTGTCCGGAGGAAAGGTAAATCCTCTGATCGGTTCTGCCGGCGTGTCGGCTGTGCCGATGGCAGCCCGTGTATCCCAGAAGGTTGGTGCAGAGGCAGACCCTACCAACTTCTTATTGATGCATGCGATGGGGCCGAATGTGGCAGGTGTGATCGGAACAGCGGTAGCGGCCGGAGTGTTTATGGCAATCTTTGGAGTGTAAACGATATTGGAGTGGAATAAAGAAAAAAGGCGCGGAAAGCAGCGCAGAAATGAGGGAAAAAAATGGCAGATACTACGACAAAAAAGCCAATTAAGATAACAGAGACGATTCTTCGTGATGCCCATCAGTCGTTGATCGCTACGCGTATGACGACGGAGCAGATGCTCCCGATCATTGATAAGATGGATAAAGTAGGGTATCATGCGGTGGAATGCTGGGGAGGAGCGACTTTCGATGCTTCCCTGCGGTTTCTGAAAGAAGATCCGTGGGAAAGACTCCGCAAGCTGAGAGCAGGTTTTAAAAATACAAAGCTCCAGATGTTGTTCCGCGGGCAGAACATCCTCGGATACAATCATTATGCTGATGATGTTGTTGAATATTTCGTACAGAAATCCATCGCCAACGGAATCGACATCATCCGTATTTTTGACTGTCTGAATGATATCCGTAATCTCGAGACAGCAGTAAAAGCGGCAAACAAAGAAAACGGTCATGCACAGATCGCACTTTCCTATACGCTCGGTGATGCGTATACGATGGATTACTGGAAGGATATGGCAAAAAAGATTGAAGATCTCGGTGCAAAATCCCTTTGTATCAAAGATATGGCGGGACTTCTTACTCCGTATGAGGCGACAAACCTCGTTACGGTACTGAAAGAATCCGTTGATATTCCGATCGATCTTCACACGCACTATACATCCGGTGTGGCTGCCATGACATATATGAAAGCAGTTGAGGCAGGATGCGATATCATTGATACCGCAATGTCGCCATTTGCTCTTGGGACGAGCCAGCCGGCGACAGAGGTCATGGTTGAGACCTTCCGCGGGACGCCTTACGATACCGGACTTGACCAGAATCTTCTGGCGGAGATTGCAGAGTATTTCCGCCCGATGCGTGAGGAGGCACTCCAGAGCGGCTTGATGAACACAAAGGTACTCGGCGTAAATATCAAGACACTCATGTATCAGGTGCCGGGAGGAATGCTCAGTAACCTTGTCTCCCAGCTTAAGGAAATGGGACAGGAGGATAAATACGAAGCGGTTCTCGAAGAGGTGCCGCGTGTGCGGAAGGATTTCGGTGAGCCGCCACTGGTTACACCGTCTTCCCAGATCGTCGGTACACAGGCAGTACTCAATGTAGTAGCCGGCGAGAGATACAAGATGGTCACAAAGGAATCCAAGAAGCTTCTCTCCGGTGAGTTCGGACAGACAGTAAAACCGTTTGATCCGGAGGTACAGAAAAAATGCATCGGTGACACAGAGCCGATCACATGCCGGCCGGCAGATCTGATCAAGCCGCAGTTAGCGGATCTTGAGAAAGAAATGTCGCAGTGGAAGCAGCAGGATGAGGATATACTTTCCTATGCGTTGTTCCCACAGGTTGCCACAGAGTTCTTCAAGTACCGTGAGGCACAGAAGACGAAAGTGGACGCCACACTGGCAGATAAAGAGAATCAGGTTTATCCGGTATAAGACTGCCGGGTGAAAGAGAGGGCCCGCGCTTTTTGAAATAGCGGGCCTTTTTGTAATTATTTAATAATAGATCTGTAACCAAATGTCGAAACATATAGTATAAACTGGTATATATAAAAGGGAAGCTGCATGATAGTTGGAATGGAGGAGGATTTTATGAAGCGAAACAGTTTAACTGTGATCTGTATCATATTATGTGCGGGCATGTTAGCCGGCTGTGGCGGCGAGTATGCCGGTCTGACCGAAAGGGACGTGGTGAGCGGTTCTGTGGTAAGTGGAAGTGCGGTGAGCGGCGAGGCAGTCAGCGGGGATGCCATTCGGGAAAATACGGTAAAGCAGAGTGCCGGCAAAGAGGCAAAACAGGATATGAGCAGTCATCATTTTTGTACAGATACGAACCTTTATTATTTAGATTATGGAAAAGATTATAATAGTCCCCCCCGACTGATGCAGGCAAGAACAGATGGTACACACAAAAAATGCATTAAGGATTGGAAGAAATACTCTGATGATGAAATCCAGTTATTGTATGTTGATGAAAATTGGCTGTATTATGATATTGAAGAATTACTTGTGGGGCAAGAAGATGATGAGGAGATTACATACCGCGTTCCGATCGAAAAGGATGCGCAGGGATATGATGTGGTTCAGCTCCAGAAAGCGGAGGAAGTCGTAAAGACAGAGATAACGATTCCAATATATGCAGATTCCGATTATTATTTTTATATTGATCTGGACACAGACAAGTTGATCAAGTATGATCTGAGGAAGAATAAAAAAGACTCGGAAACGACAGAGCATGGGATCGGCGGGAAAATTTACCGAGGAAAGGATTTTTATTTTCATGCACATGATAATGGAACGATTTATGTTCAGAAAATAGATTCCGGCAAGTGGAAAAAGGTATCAACATATATGAATGATGATGAGTATTTGGTCGCACAAGGGGAGGAAGCGTTTTTCTATCCCTCCTATGTCACAGAGGAAGAAGACAGGGTTGACATCCATCGGTTTGATGGGGAGAAAGAAGAAAAATTTATTACATGGGAGCAGTTGAACCATGCAGTGAAGGAGGCAGCAGGAGCAGAAAAACTGGATCTTTGTTATGTGAGTCGGCTCTTTGCACAAAATGGCAGGCTGTATATCCAGACGCAGACGGGGTGGATGGACGGAAAAACATATCAGATGGGATATATGATATTCAGCATGGGAGAAAGCGAAGATACTTCCGGGCTTTGCTATGAAAAGGGCATGACCGAATGCATGAAATCCCATGTGAAGGAACGAAATGGGAAATGGTGTGATGATGAAGACGTATATGTAGAGCATATGGTTTTAAATGATGCCAAGTGTATTGCGATGGTGGATGGAAAAGCGTATCTGAGCCTTTTTGATCATGAGAAGGACAAAGGACGGATGGGCTGTTATGACTTGGACACCGGTGCATTTGAGTGGGTCAGTGAGAAGGACGAAGCATATTATAAGCTTGGTTATGATGATGAGTTGGATACATTTGAGTCGGTATTTTCTGGGCATGTGTTTAATGAATTTGTAGAGGTCGAAATGTCACCATTAAATGATAAATACGATAATGGAGAGTTTGTGGAAAATTAGCCTTTTTTAGAAGGGGGTTACATTGTGAAAAATTGCACGGATGTGAAAGCAAAAAAAATTTTGTTATGTATTGGATGTTCTCTTATTATGCTGACTGGCTGCGGCGGTGAGTATGCCAGTCTGACAGAAGGGGACGTGGTAAGCGGTTCTGCGGTAAGTGGCAGTGCGGTGAGCGGCGGGGCAGTGTCAGAGGGTGCAGTAAATGACAAGGTGGCGGAGCCAGATGCGGTGAGCGGTTCTGCGGTGGAGAATGCAAAACAGGACATGAGCAGCCATCGGTTCTGTACGGATACGAACCTGTATTATATGGAAAACTGCGAAGATGAGTGTAGCATCATGCAGGCGAGACTGGACGGTACACACCGCAAACTTATCAAGGAATGGAAAGAGGATGAGCATGAAGAGAGTAACGAGAATATTGAAGGTGCTGAACTCATTTATGTAGATAAAAGCTGGCTGTATTATCGATTAGTACATTGTTTTATACATCCCGAATATAACATGTATTTCTACAGTTATAACATTACATACCGCGCACCGGTCAAAAAGGATGCAAAGGGATATGATGTGGTTGATTTCGCAAAAGCGGAGGAAGTTGTGACATCCGATTACCCAAGAGATTTTGAACTCATAAGACGGGGTTATGAGATTCGTCCGTTGTATGTAGACTCTGATTATTATTTTTATATTGATGAAGTCACGAAAAAATTAGTAAAGTATGATCTGAAGAGAAAGGAAAAAGTCTCAGAATCAGCAGAGGGATATAAGGCAGAGTCTGTCTCTTCGGTAAGAAATCATTATATTATGATAATAGATGATAAGATTTATAGCCAAAAAAAAGATTCCGGACAATGGGCAAAGCTAACGGAGTATATAGAAGGCCCGATGATGAGTTACTGTGATATAAATCCAATAGAAGGCGACGGGGAGGAGATTTTTTACCCGCAGTATCTTCCAGAGAGGGAAGATGATCCCATTTTTATGGTCAGGAAGGAAGGGCAGGATACGTGGGAGGAATTGAAGCACGGAGCAAGGGACCTATTAGGAGCTTTTCGTTTTGTGATCCGGAGATATGATGGAGAGACGCAGCAGGATTTTGTGACATGGGAGGAACTTATCCATGTAGCGAGGAAAGTGGCAGGAGTAAAGAAACTGGATATCTGTCAGCCATATGAGATATTTGTTCAAGATGACAGGGTATATATCCAACTTCTGACCTGTTGGATGAAAGAGGAAATTTATCATGAGGAATATATGATATTCAGTAAAGGAAAAAAGGAAGATGATTCCGGATTCCGTTATGAAAAAGAACTAACGGAATGTATGAAATCCCATGTGAAAAAACAAAATGAAAAAAATGAAGGCTTTGATGTAAAATATGATCAACCAATAGTTAAAAATTCTGCTCAGTGTATGGCGATAGTCGATGGTACGGCGTATCTGAATTTGTATGATTATAAGAAAGATGAAGGGCGGATCGGGTGTTATGATCTTTCTACCGGGAAATTTCAGTGGATCACCGATGAGGATGCAGTATTCTATAAACTTTATTATGATCGTCCGTGGATGGATAATGATGATGATAATTGGGGGGATATGCTTGATTATATAACGGATAATTTTGTTGAAGAGTTTGGTTATTTTATACCGACATGGGCAGATAAAGAATCATTTTTGGTGAGAAAGTAAAGGGCCAAGGGTTCTTTGCCGCTGATCCATACAATGTCATTATGAGGAGGAAGAGAGATGAAAAAGAACAGACGAACAGTATTTTGTATCGTACTATGCACTGCCATGCTGACCGGCTGCGGCGGTGAGTATGCCGGTCTGACAGAGGGAAATGCCGTATCCGGCAGTGTGGTGAGCGGTGGGGCAGTGTCAGAGGGGGCAGTAAATGACAAGGTGGCAGAGCCGGATGCAGCGAGCGGTTCTGCGGTGGAGAATGCAAAACAGGACATGAGCAGCTATCGGTTCTGCACGGATACGAATGTGTATTATGCAGATTTGTGTGGTCAGATTGAGCAGATGAGAATTGATGGCACACATCGTAAATGTATTCTTGAGAGATGTGAATACACGACAGAAGTCGTATATGCTGATGAAGACTGGTTGTATTATGGAATGATAGGTTATGATGATGAGATTACATACCGCGCCCCGATTGGAAAAGATGCAAAAGGATACGATGTGGTTGATTTCTCAAAAGAGGAAAAACTCGTGTCGAGTTATGGAGATGATCCTCATGCCTTGTATGCAGACTCTGATTATTATTTTTATGAGGATCAGTTGGAGGAAAAAATGATAAAGTATGATTTGAAAAGAAAGGAAAAAGTCTCAGAATCAGAAATTGTGGCAGAATTTTTTCTTCCGCTAGGAGATTATTATATAATGGCATCACATGGTGGGATTTATAGTCAAAAGAAAGATTCCGTGCAATGGACAAAGGTATCTGAGTATGTGGAAGGAACGATAACGTGGTTATGGGATATAAATCCGATACAAGGTGATGGGGAGGAGATTTTTTATCCTCAGCAGGTTACGGAGAAAGAGGATGAGTTCCATTTTAAGATCAAGAGATATGATGGACAGCGGGAATGGGATTTTGCGACAGGTGAGGAGCTTAGCCATGTGGCAAGGGGAGCGATAGGGGGAAAAAGACTGGATATTTGTGAACCATATGAGATGTTTCTTCAGGATGACAGGTTATATATCCAATTTTTGATCGGTTGGATGGAAAAAGGAATTTATCATGTGGAATATATGATATGCAGTAAGGAGAAGACGGAGGAGGATTCTGGACTTCGTTATGAAAAAGAGCTGACGGAATGCATGAAATCTCATGTAAAAGAACAAAGAGGAAAATATCTAACCTACGAAAAGGAATATGATCAACAAATAGTCGTAAATTCTGCTCAGTGTATGGCGATGGTAGATCGTACGGCGTATCTGAATCTGTATGATTATGAGAAAGATAAAGAGCGGCTAGGGTGTTATGATCTTTCCACCGGGAAATTTCAGTGGATCACCGATGAGGATGCAGTATTCTATAAGCCCTATTATGATTGTTCGTGGTGGGAGTGGATTGATGATCAGCTTGATCGTTTCTTTATCGATTGTTTTAATGAATTTGTGCCGACGTGGGTTTATGAAAATGAATCGGGTTTTGTGATGGAAGGTGAATATTGATTCTTCTCTGCTGATCCATACAATGTCATTATGAGGAGGAAGAGGGATGAAAAAGAACAGACGAACAGTATTTTGTATCGTATTATGCGCTGCCATGCTGACCGGCTGTGGCGGTGAGTACGTCAGTCTGACAGAGGGAGATGCCGTATCCGGCAGTGCAGTAAGTGGCAGTACAGTGAGCGGAGATGCAGTATCAGAGGGTGCAGTGAATGACAAGGTGGCGGAGCCAGATGCGGTGAGCGGTTCTGCGGTGAAAAACGAAAAAGAGGCAAGACGAGATATGAGCAGCCACCGGTTCTGCACGGATACGAATATGTATTTTACGGAGAATGATTCAATCATACAGGCACGACTAGATGGTACACATCAGACATATATCATAAAAGAGGATGACGTTAAAGGGGTAGCAATTCGTTATGTGGGGAAAGATGTATTGATTTATGCGGTATACAGTAAAGATATCGAAAAAGAGTATGCTGCATTATATCAAGTACCGGTTCGGAAAAATGTAGATGGATATGATAAAGTATGCATATCAAAGAAGAAAGAAATTCCCTCTTATCTACCATATTTCGAGTATGCGGATTCGGATTATCTTTTTTATTCGGATGATGGTATGTATTTGGTAAAATATGATTATCACAAAAAGAAGATCATTTCAGAAACAGAGCTTGATCAAGATTTTTGTTATGAAGTTTTCCGGATAAAGGATCAGTATGTAGTGGTGGCAAACAGTGGGGGAGTATTTGCTCAGCCAGTCGATGGGAAGTATTGGACAAAAGTATCAAAACTCATGCCTCTTAGTGAGTACGAGGAGACTAACGGATTATTAAGTCATGTTTATAGCATGGATGATTTTGTTGTACAAGATGATCAGGCAGTTTTTTATCCACAATATGTTACAGAGTGTGAGAGCTATCATGATGCCAGACATAATGAAGAGTATACATATCCCAGATCGGATTATAGTTATCATATCATAAGATGTGATGGGGAAAAAGAGACGGATTTTGTGACATGGGAACAATTAAGAAAGGCTGTATTCGAGGCAGAGGAAATTGAAGAACTTGATATGTGCCGGCCGGATCATATGTTTTGGCAGGAGGGAAGGCTTTTTATCCAAGTTCAAGTTCATTGGGAGAAGGATGGGATTTATCATAGGGAATATGTGATTTTAAGCCAGAGTACTGAAAAAGAAGATTCTGATCTTCATTATGAAAAGGATATGACAGAGTGCATGAGATCCCATGTGAAAGACCGGGTGGGAAAGTGGTCTGATGTATCAGAGAAGCCAGAGGAAATCGTGAAGGAGCATGTGGTTATAAATAGTGCCAAATGCATTGCGATGGTGAACCAGAAAGCGTATCTGAGCCTTTACGACTATAAGAACGATAAAGGACGGTTGGGTTGTTTTGATGTAAATACCGGTAAGTTTCAGTGGGTGGAAAAGGAGGATGCCTTATCTTATGAACTTAGATATGCATATGATTGGCCAGACATTGAAGGAATATACGAGGAGGGCCTAGATTATGATCTTTCTAACTGGGACGGTATATATGAAAAAGGAGAGTTTGTGGAAAATTAGTCTTTTATAGAAGGGGGTTACATTATGAAAGCAAAAAAAGTTTTGTTATGTATTGGATGTTCTATCATTATGCTGACCGCCTGTGGCGGTGAGTACGTCGGTCTGACAGAGGGAGATGCCGTATCTGGCAGTGCAGTGAGCGGCGGGGCAGTCTCAGAGGGGGCAGTAAATGACAAGGTGGCGGAGCTAGATGCAGTGAGCGGTTCTGTGGTGGAGAATGAAAAAGAAGAAAAACAGGATATGAGTAGCCATCGGTTCTGCACGGATACGAATATGTATTATGTAGAGTATGGAAAGTATAATGATTACCCTCGGCTGATGCAGGCAAGAACAGACGGTACACACCAAAAATGCATTAAAGAATGGAAGGACGTTTATATAATTCAGCTATTGTATGTCGATGAAAATTGGCTGAATTATGTTATAAAAGAATATGAAGAAGAACATGAGTGTCGTTATTTTACATACCGCGTTCCGATCAAAAAGAATGCACAGGGATACGATGTGGTTCAGATCCAGAAAGCAGAGAAATTTTTAAAGGCAGGAAAGACGAGTCCCATGTATGTAGATTCCGATTATTATTTTTATGATGATTGGGTCACAGGCAAGTTGATCAAGTATGACCTGAAGAAGAATAAAAAAGACTCGGAAGCGACAGAGTATGGGGAGGAAATTTACAGGGGAAAGGATTTTTATTTTCTTGTAGATGTTTATAATAAAATGTTCTATGTTCAGAAAATAGATTCTGCCAAGTGGAAAAAGGTATCAATAGATATGAATGAGGATGCTGAGGATGCTGACGATGTGGATAATGAGAACGAGGAGGATTTGATCGCACAAGGGGAGGAAGCGTTTTTCTATCCCTCCTCATATGTCAAAGAGGAAGAGGACTGGGTTGACATCCATCGATTTGATGGGGAGAAAGAAGAAAAATTTATTACATGGGAGCAGTTGAACCATGCAGTGAAGGAGGCAGCAGGAACAGAAAAACTGGATATTTGTCATGTGACTCATCTCTTCGTACAAAATGGCAGGCTGTATATTCAGATGTTGACGGGGTGGTATGGAAAGAAGACGTACCAGATGGGATATATGATATTCAGCGAGGAAACGAAGGGGGATGCTTTGGGGCTTCGCTACGAAAGGGGCATAACCGAATGTATGAAATCCCATGTGAAGGAACGAAATGGGAAATTGTGTGATGGTGAAGACGTATTTGTAGAGCATATGGTTTTTAATCATGCCAATTGTATTGCGATGGTGGATGGAAAAGCGTATCTGAGCCTTTTTGATTATGAGAAGCACAAAGGACAGTTGGGGTGTTATGATTTGGACACTGGTGCATCTGAGTGGGTCAGTGAGAAGGACGAGGCATATTATAAGCTTGGTTATGATGGAAATTTGGATACATTTAAGTCGGTATTTTCTGATCATGCGTTTAATAAATTTGTAGGAGACGATATGCCACTATCAAATGATGAATACGTTAGAGAGTTTTTGGCAGATTAACCTTTTATAGAAGGGGGTACATTATGAAAGCAAAAAAAGTTTTGTTATGTATTGGATGTTCTCTTCTTATGCTGACCGCCTGTGGCGGTGAGTATGCTGGTCTGACAGAAGGGGACGTGATAAGCGGTTCTGCGGTAAGTGGCAGTGCAGTGAGCGGCGGGGCAGTGTCAGAGGGGGCAGTAAATGACAAGGTGGCAGAGCCAGATGCGGTGAGCGGTTCTGCGGTGGAGAATGCAAAAGAGGCAAAACAGGATATGAGCAGCCATCGGTTCTGCACGGATACAAACCTGTATTATGTGTCAGAGGATGAGCAAAAACTGATGCAGGCACGGCTTGACGGTACACACCGCAAATGCATCAAGGAGCTGCCGGCTAAAAAGAATGACGAAAACTGCGTGGAGGTTTTGTATGTTGACGCAGATTGGCTGTATTACGATGTGACATTATTTGACGTGGATGAGGAGATTACATACCGCGCTCCGATCAAAAAAGATGCAACGGGACAGGATGTGGTTGATTTTTCAAAAGAGGAAGAGATTGCGAAAGAAATCTTGATCTATCCGCTGTATATAGACTCGGATTATTACTTTTACCACTGGATTTCTGCCACTGTGCGCCAAGGAGAAATCGTAAAGTACGACCTAAAGAACAAGAGAGAGGTTGCACAAATGGATGAACCATACGGTTCTATCATTCGGCTGAACGATCATTATATCATGTTAGGTTCGGATGCGATCTATATTCAGGAGCTTGACTCTGCGTCGTGGAGTAAGCTGTCGGATTATATAGAAGATTGTGACGATCCGGAGGATACCGTTGTATGCAATGCCGAAGCAGTTTTTTATCCCCGGTATCTAACAGAAAAACAGGAAGATTTGCGTTTTGAGATCATACGGTATGATGGGGATCAGGAACGAAAATTTGTGACATGGGAGCAGTTAGACCGTGCAGCAAAGAAAGCGGCGGGAGTAAAAAAATTGGATGTCTGTATGCCGGATGAGATGTTCTTTCAGGGGGACAGGCTTTATATTCAGATGCAGACCGGCTGGATGGAGGGAAAAACTTACCATATGGAATATATGATATTTAGTCAGGGGGAGAAGGGAGATGGCTCTGGACTCCGCTATGAAAAAGAACTGACCGAATGCATGAAGTCTTATGTAAAAGAACAGCCCGGGAAATGGACGGATAGTACAGAAGTTGATGTGGCAGACATGGTTGTAAATGACGCCCAGTGTATTGCAATGATCGAGGGAAAAGCTTATCTGAGCCTGTTTGACTATGGGAAAGATAAAGGGCGTCTTGGGTGCTATGATCTGGATACCGGAGAACTGGAGTGGCTCGGGAAAAAAGATGCGGCATTTTATAAATTGGGATATGACTGCGGCGATCCATTTCATTTCTATGGAGGGGTATTTGATCCATATGGTGATAATGAGTATGTAAATGTCTGGAAATGGTGGCCATCACAGGATAAGTATGAGGATGGATTTTTTGTGCAAATGGAGGAAAAGTGATGAAAAGTCAAAAGAAAATGACATTTTTGTTAGTATGCGCTGTCTTGTGTTCGCTCTGTATAACTGCCTGCGGCGGAGAGTATGCTGGAATGACAGAGGGAAATGTGCTATCCGGCAGTGCAGTGAGCGGCGGGGCAGTGTCAGAAGGCGCAGTAAATGACAAGGTGGCGGAGCCGGATGCAGCGAGCGGTTCTGCGGTGGGAAACGAAAAAGATGGAAAGCCCGGCAAAGAGGAAAAACAGGATATGAGCAGCCACCGGTTTTGCACGGATACGAACTTGTATTATGTGTCAGAGGATATGACAAAACTGATGCAGGCAAGAACCGATGGCACACACAGTAAATGCATCCGGGACTGGACGAAAGAGGGTAAGGGGTACATTGTGGAGGTGCAGGTCTTGTATGTTGGGAAAAACTGGCTGTATTATCATGTGATGTCTGAGTTAGAGGACGATATTACATACCGCACTCCGATCAAGAAGGATGCAAAAGGACAGGATGTTGTTCAAATTTCCCAAGAGGAGGAAATTTTAAAAGAGGAAGAGGCGGTGCCGTGGTACGCAGATTCTAATTATTACTTTTATGAGGATATCAACGACCACAAAATGATAAAGTATGATCTGAAAAGAAAGGAAAAAGTTTCAGAATCAGACTATTTTAGTTGGATTTTTCGGGTAAAGGGGCATTATGTCATGGCACCTGAGAAAGAGGATATGATTTATAGCCAAGAGACAGATTCCGGACAGTGGGAAAAGGTATCAGATTATATGTGTTGGAATGATGAATGGATTGCACAAAAGGATGAAGAGGAGATTTTTTATCCCCGGGCTTTAACAGAAAAACAGGAAGATTCTCGTTTTGAGATCATGCGGTATGATGGGACTCAGGTACAAAATATTGTGACATGGGAGCAGTTAGACCGTGCAGTAAAGGAAGCGGCGGGAGTAAAAAAACTGGATGTCTGTATACTGGATGAGATGTTTTGGCAGGAAGACAGGCTGTATCTCCAGATGCAGACCGGCTGGATGGAAGGAAAAACCTATCATATGGGATATATGATATTCAGTAAGGGAGAAAAAGAGGGGGCTTCCGGGCTTCGCTATGAAAAGGAACTGACCGAATGCATGAAATCCCATGTGAAAGAACGGAGCGGAAAATGGACGGATATTGATGGACATTATCCGGAGGATGGGGAAACTGTATACGTGGAGCATATGCTCGTAAATGAAGCCCAGTGCATTGCGATGGTGGAGGGAAAGGCTTATCTGAGCCTGTATGACTGTGACAAGGATACGGGGCGGATGGCGTGTTATGATCTTTTTACCGGGAAATTCCAGTGGGTCAGTAAAAAGGATCTGGAATTTCATATGCTTAAATATGATTTTGACGATTGGGATTATTTTTCCCGCGTATATGAAGAACTTGAATATAATGGTTTTGCAGATATGTGGAAATTTTCGCCATCCGCAGATACAGAAGACGTCGGATGGTTTGTGGAGGATAAAAAGCGATGAAAAGTCAAAAGAAAATGACGTTTTTGTTAGTATGCGCTGTCTTGTGTTCGCTCTGTATAACTGCCTGTGGCGGGGAGTATGCCGGAATGACAGAGGGAAAGGTGGTATCCGGCGGTGCAGTGTCAGAGGGTGCAGTAAATGACAAGGTGGCGGAGCCGGATGCAGTAAGCGGCTCTGCGGTCGGCACAGAGGACTGGAACCAATACATATTTAGCAACGACAGCCATTTGTATTATGTAGAGTGGGGAGAAGATGCCGGTGTCGGGATCATCGTTGAATACGACCGGAAGGCTGGGACAGAGAGGAAGATTTTGAAAAATGATCTTGACGCGATACTTTATGTGGATAACGATTGGGTCTACTATAGTACCTGTGTCGTCACAGAGGACGATGATCGTCTCGAGGATGAGATACAGACCAAGTTATACCGGGTTTCGGTGGAGGCGGGGGTGTTAAGCGATGAAAAAGAGGAACTTCTTTTTACGGAGGAAGATGCCCTCGCGTCCTGTCAGTTGTGTGGCGGCGGGCGGTATATCGCCTATGTGACAGCAAATGATGGGCTTTATAAGAAATATGATTTAAAAGAAAAGCGGTTGATCGGGAGCTTTGATCCAAAAGAGTATGAGTACTCAACGGTTTTTGGAACAGCCGGTGAGCAGATCGTTTTGGAACTAGGGGATGCGCTGGCGTGTCAGGATATTTCTGGTGAAAAAGTTGTCCTGATTTCCAGAGATGCCGTATGTTATGAGCCGCTTATCGCGATGTCGGATTCGGATGTATTTTATGTGGAGGGCGGCTGTGATTCCGATGAGATCTGGTGCTATCATCTGGCGGATCGGAGCCAGAAAAAACTTGGTGCAAAGCGGCAGATTGAAGAAATCCTGCGCCGGGAGGGATTTTTAAGTGAGACAAAAGGGAAAAAATATAGCTGCTATGTGGATCATCTTTTGGCAGCCGGAGACCGCCTGTACATACAGGTCGATCTGAGTTGGGAAGAAAATGGAGTGACCTACCGCAATAAAGTGATGTGCAGCGCGAAAAGCGGCGAGGATGAAAAGGAGGAAAGCTCCGGCCTCTGCTATGAAGAGGAACTGACAACATGCTTGGCAAACCCGAAAGAGAACCAGAACGTATTTGAAAAATATTATTACCGGGGGACTTCGGAAAAGGCATTGTTTTTGAGCCGGGGGTCGGTCATCGCAGCGTCCGGGCAGCAGCTTTATTTTTGCCTGTATGATCCGGAAAAAAATAAAAACAAACTTACATGCTTTGATCTGGGATCGGGCAAGGTCAAATTTTTGACAAAAAAGGATGAGGAGAGTATCCGGCTTCTTGCACAGGGGATTTTGCCTTTTCGGAATTGGGATGGGCCGGAGTATTTCCGCCCGAGCGGTCTGCATGCGGATATGCCAAACAATGATCCGACCCATACTTTGTGGTGATACGGATCCGGAGAAGGAGGAGTGATCATGTGGAAAAGAGAATTGAAAAAAGTTTGTAAAGGAATCAGTATCCTGCTGTTTGTGGTATCTTTGACCGGCTGCGGCGGAGAATATGCCGGAACAACAGAAGGTGATGCCGTGTCGGGTGGTGCAGTGAGCGGCTCGGCAGTGAGTGGAGGTTCTGTCAGTGGACAGGCTGTTTCCGGACAGGCATTACAGGAAGAGGGGACGAGGGATTTTGTGTCCGTGGAAAAGAAAGGAAAGTACCGGTTCTGCAATGACAGCCATCTGTATTATATGGAAGATGACTGGGAGCCGATCGTCGAATACGACCTGTCCGATGGCTCCCGCCGGGAGATTAAATTTGGAAAAGAGCAGCTCGGGGAGAATCCTGTTAAGCGTATTGTGTCGCTCTGTCGTGTGGATAATGACTGGGTCTGGTATGTGAAAGAGATCGAAACAGATGCGTGCCCATTTCATCAGCGGGAGCTTTGGCGTGCCCCGATCGAGAATAAAAAACTGAATGTCAAAAAAGAGGAGTTCGTATTTTCCGATCCGCTCGTCATGAGCGAAGTGCAGATTTACTGTGATGGCAGATATCTGCTTTATACAACAGATAATGATTTGTCCTCGTATTATCGGAAATACGATCTGAAAGAGAAAAAGTATGTTTATAATGCCAAGCCAAATGAGGACGAGGATGAAGTCGACATGCTTGTCGCTGTGGCGGGCGGGGCTGCGTTTGTCGAGGGATATGATGGGTTCTTCCGCCAGAACATAGATTCCTCGGAGACAGTAACGGTCACGAAAGAGATCATTGACCAAAAGATGGCGGCAACGGAAGAGGATTTGTTTTATTTGCAGGAGGCCGAGGAGGAAGAGGAAGACGACTATGTATTTAATATCTGGCAGTATCATGTGCCGGATGGCAGTAAGAAAGAGATCATTACCGATGAACAGTTCCAGAAGGCATTGAAGGCGCAGGGGCTTTTGAACTCTGCCAAACAATCGATGACGCCGGAGTACCTTTTTGTCTCCAGAGACCGTCTGTATGTACAAGTCGATCAGAGTTGGCGGGAAAATAAAGTGATCATACAAAGAAAATCGGTTTTCAGCCAGAAGATCGGAGGAAAGGATGGACTTCGGTATGAAAAGGGGCTTACGGAGTGTCTGGCAAATCCGGTGAAAAACCAGAAGAAATTTGAAAAAATTTATGATGATGAGGATGATGAGGGGGAGATGTCCCTGTTTTTGAGCCGGGGAACCTGCCTGTACATGTCCGAAGAAAAGTGTTTTATGGAGCTTTATGATCCGGAACAGGATAAGAACCGGGTGGCGTGCTATGACCTTTCGTCTGGCAGCATGAAGTTTCTGACGAAGAAGGATCCGGACTGGTATGTGCCTTTTTATGACGGCGTGCTGCCAGATTGGGCGGAGTCGCTGTATCCGGACGATATCCGTTGTGATCTGCCAAATAACAAAGCAGTAAACTGGCCTTACTGGTAAAAAGTAAATCGATGCAGAAAGGAAAGAAGCGATGAAAAAGAAAATTTGTCTATTTTTGTGTGGCGGCTTTTTAGCGTTATGTTTGACCGGCTGCGGCGGAGAATATGCCGGAACAACAGAAGGAGATGCCGTATCGGGTGGTGCAGTGAGCGGCTCGGCGGTGAGCGGAGGTTCTGTCAGTGGACAGGCTGTCTCCGGACAGGCATTGCAGGAAGAGGGCGCGACGGAAAAGGAAGCTGACACAGCCAGATATTCTACAAGTGAAGAATACCGTTTTTGTACCGATACGAACTTGTACCGGGAACTGAGTGGTGATAATAGTGACAGCATTCTTCAGACCAGACTGGATGGAAGCCACAAAAAAAAGATAAAGCTCGGGAAAGACTTTTCCCTATTGATCTGTGTGAAAGATGGGTATTTGTATTATGAAACAGATGATATCGTAGAGGAAACCGATGGAAATATAACATCTGAATTTAGTGGTGGTTCTACGATCTGGGCAGTACCGGTCACAAAGGATAAAGATGGGTATGACGTCGTAAAACCGGAGCAGAAGAAAAAAATCCTGTCTGACGAGGAAATGGATTATGGGCAGGTTTATATGAATGACCGGTATATTTTTTACAAAGCAAATTTTGAATCGTCCTTTGTGAAGTATGACAGAAAGAACAAGAAAAAACTTCCGGTAGACGATCTTTCACTGGGTGGTAACTACGCCCATGCAGTGATCACAGGATGCGGAGATGTGGTCGTGCTTTTTGCCGAGCAAGGGGCTTATATCCATAAGCTCAGTGAGACCGGGTGGAAGCAGATCCCATCTGCCGGAATCGACAGTTCCAGTATAAAGGCATGGGGCGAGACATCGCTTTTTTTCTCCGGGTCGATGTATCTTGAGGATATAGCAGTGGCATCGGATGCTCCGGATTACGTCCGCCGGTGCGATCTTACAAATGGGGAGTGTAAAGAAATCGTATCCAGAGGGCAGTTAAGGCAGGCTGTGTGTGAGGCGGCGGGGCTGACCGGGCCGGAAGCACTAGAGCTTTGTCTGGTGACAAACCTGTTCTGTGACGGAGGCCGCTGTTATATTCAGGTTCAGGCAAACTGGAAAGATGGGGAAAATTATCATATGGAGTATTTGATATTAAGCTGTGCAGAGGAAGAGGCTTCCCCGAAGCTTCGTTATGAAAGGGAACTGATGGAATGTCTGCGGACGTATGGGACAGCACAGGAGGGGCAGATAGTTGACACAGGAAACCTATATGAGAACGCTGAGGAGACGGTTATCAAAGAACATGTCATAGCTGCAGATTCCTACTGTTATTACATGACGGGCGGAAAAGCATTTTTATATCTTTTTGATTATAAGAAAAAAAGGGGCGGGGTCGGCTGCGTTGAGCTTGCCAAGAATAAGTTCCACTGGCTGGACGAACAGAGCACATGGTTTTATGAACCGTGTTATGGAACATGGGGAGATGATTTGGAGGAAATACGTGCGAATTATGAACTGCCGGCAACATCCCTGTCAAAGAAATCCGCTGTCATGAGCTATGGCGTGTCAGAGGATCCCGGAATGGAGTTTAGTGAATTTGTTGGTAAAGAATAAATCGATACAGAAAGGAAATAAGAGATGAAAAAGAGGATTTGCCTGTTTTTGTGTGCCGGGCTATTAGCGGTATCTTTGACCGGCTGCGGCGGAGAATATGTGGGAACGCCGGAGGGAAATGCAGTATCAGATTCCGTAGTAAGCGGTTCGGCGGTGAAGGACGAGGGAACGAAAGATCTGCTGTCCGGGAATTATACTTATTGCAATGACCAGTACGTGTATTATACGGACGTCGATGCGCTGATCGGACGAAGGCTCGATACCGGCGAGGAGACAGCGGTAAAAATAGAAAATATCGAAGATGTGTGCTACGCAGATAATGACTGGGTGTATTATACGAAGAGATCCCGCGAGGATGAGTTTTGGGAGGAAGCATGGCGCATACCGTTGAAAAAGGACGGAGAGTGGAGATTGGACGAATCGGCGAAGGAATGTATTTTGCAGGAAAAAGAGGGATTTGATGATCCGCAGGGGGCGCTCTGCGATGGCAGCTACATCGTCTACATCACCGGTGAGACATATCAGTACCGCCAGTATAACATAGAAAAGAAAGCCTACGATAAATGTAAAGCTTTGGAAAATCGGGATGATTATAGCGGAAGTGTGTTTATCCTGTGTAATGGGGCTGTATTTATTGACTATGTAGATCTGGGACTGGTCTGCAAAAGACTGGATCATGACGCTGTGGAAAACCTTACGTTAGGGGAGCAAGAGGAGGTTTGGGGATATGTGACGGCGACAGACACCGAAATTTTCTTTGGGAGTAATTCGCTGCTAGATGGAGAGCCTTATCGCGAGGGAAGTGGAATCTGGAGGTACACTTATCTTGGCACTGCCGAGGGGGAATTGCATAAGATCATAGAGCGTTCGGACATTGAAACCGTTCTTAAGGAGGAGGGGCTTCTTTCCTGTCCTGTCTCAAAAAAACATAAACACACATTTATGGAGGAAGGAATGTTTGTGAGCGGGAACCGCCTCTATCTCCAAATTTTCATCTATAGTGAGGACAAAGAGGGAAGCAAGGAGGAAAAATGCCGGAATATGGTCGTACTCAGCCGGGAAAACCGGCTTGACCAGAAGGATTTGCGCTATGAAAAACAATTATCTGCCTGTCTGGAAAATGTGGATGGCGGGCAGAAGGCGGTTACGAAGTTTATGCCGGGAAGCGGTGTTGCCTTTTATGAAGAGGAAGTATATTATCAGAGCAGGGGACTTCTTGTAACGATGCTTGAAAACAAATGCCTGATGTATGTCGAGGATCCGGAGAAGAAGAAAAACAGATGGGCATGTTATGATCTTTCCACCGGAAAATTTAAGTATATCACAGAAAAGGACAATGAGTGGTATCTGAGATATTATGATAGTCATCACAGTATGCTTCAGGGCAGGACCAAGGATGATCCGGTCGATCTGTACATGAATGATTATCATGAGTTCTTATACATGATGCCCAACAATTACGATTTTTAAGGAAAGGTTTTGTATGGTAAAGGTAAGAGAGCTTTTGGTTAAAAATTTAAACGAAAATACCGTGCGCGCTATCGTGAGTAACCCGCGCCGGAAGCAGGCGGCAAAAAAGATCGTGTTCCGCCCATTTTTGGAGAAAGGCCATCTGAAATTCCAGAAGGAGGAGTACCGGAACGATCAGGTATTTCATGAAAATATGGAAAAGTCTACTGTTGTAGAAAAGATTTGCACGCTGCTTTTAGAAGACTATAAGCAGTTGGACTTACAGTGCGGGGAGCGGTCTTTCAGCGTTCTTGTCAGTAAGAAGGGTGTCTCTTCAATCAGGGAACACCGGGAGAAAACGATAAAAAAGCTCGAACTTTCGCATAACCGAAAAAAGAATTATATTCTTGATGAAAAGATTTTAATTCCGTTTCTCGTCGATCTTGGCGTCCAGACAAAAGAGGGGAAGATCGTCGATAAGAAATATAAGAAATTCCGCCAGATCAATCGGTTTCTTGAATTTATCCGTGACATACTTCCGGAGTTAAAGGAAGCGGGGACAGAGGGGCGTCCTCTGCGGATCATTGATTTTGGATGCGGTAAATCCTATCTCACTTTTGCGGTGTATCATTATCTGACGGTTATAAATGGAATGGATGTTGAGATGACAGGGCTTGACCTGAAAAAAGATGTGATCCGGCACTGCAGCAAGCTTGCGGAAAAATATGGCTACGACAAACTTCATTTTTCACAGGGGGACATCCAGTCCTATGATGCCGGAGAGCATGTCGATATGGTCATCACACTCCATGCCTGTGATACTGCGACGGACTATGCGCTTGATCAGGCGGTGCGCTGGGGTGCAGGGGTGATCCTGTCCGTACCCTGCTGTCAGCACGAGCTGAACCGGCAGCTCCGGAATGAGCAGTTGGAGCCGCTGCTCAAATACGGGATTTTAAAGGAACGTTTTTCTGCGCTTCTTACGGACGCCCTGCGTGGAAATCTTTTGGAGCAGATGGGATATGAGGTTCAGATCCTTGAATTTATCGATCTCGAACACACGCCCAAGAACCTTTTGATCCGTGCGGTAAAGTCAGGGTCAAAAAATATTCCGGATGAGAAAGAAAAACAGAGATATCACGAGCTATGCCACGAAATGAACAGCCATATCACACTGGAAAAACTTATTTCCGGCACAGATTAACTTTTTCCCTCTCCCGGCCGATAAATATTATAAGAGGAAACCTTTTAACAATGTATTTGCAAGAAGGCACAAACTACAAACCGCCCGTTTGGAACCTTTGGAATAAGCTCAAGGAGGAGATCAAAGCAAACACAATTCAAAAGGTAATAGGAACCCAAGCAGTTCGTCCGGTGAGACATGTGGCAAAGATCCGGTATGGTAGAAACGAGGCACAGGATGGCGGAGGAAATTTCTATCAGGCATTGGAGAAGGCGAGGAATAAACGCGAAAGCGAATCCGGTCGTGCAGATACAGCGTCCGGCGGTGCGCTCGAAATGATGGGTGGGATGAATCAATACGACAGGAATGCGAGAGAAATATTTTTTGCCCTGAGTTCCAATGCGGATTATAAATGTTGATAAGCCGGCCCGGTGATCGTTCAGGGGGGCAGATCGGGCAGCTGCTTGCAGGGAGGCCGTCATACAGAGTGAGTGTGTGGCGGTCTTTTTGCGTTTGAAATCATGCAGAGAAAGAAATATTTTCCGCTGCTGTACAAAATTTACCCGTTTCAAGAACAGTCGTCACTCAAAATTGAGGTCAAAATTGATTTCCGTGTGTTGACAGTAAAAGTAAAGTTTGATAAAATATCACATATTTATTATCTGTTTGTAAAGGCAATGAATAAAGGAGAAAAAAATGGAGTTTATAGACTACGAGAAGGAGTTTGATACGAAGGATATACAAGGTGTGATTGAACGGTTTTCTGCCGGGAGTTTAAATGATGGTGAGAAAATACAGGTTCACGGAGTTATTCATAGAATTAGGCATATGAGTGGCTTTGCGTTTGTAATCATACGATCACCAAGAATACTATTTCAATGTGTTTGGGAAGAAAACACGTCACAAGTTGATCTTAAACAATTTTCAACAGAAGATTGTGTAAATATTGAAGGAACTGTGGTATTTGAAGAAAGAAGTAAATTAGGTTTTGATATTCGAATTGATAAGATGGAGAAGCTTAGTGGTGCAGCCGAGCAGATCCCGATTGAGATCAGTAATGATAAAAAAGTTGCTGCATTGCAATTAAATACATTACTAGACCATAGAATTATCACCTTGAGAAGTTCAAGGGTGCGGGCTGCAATAAAACTTGGTGAAGGTGTTATGCATGCATTCCGTGATTTCTTGGATGATGAAAATTTCACAGAATTTGTGCCTCCAAGAATTGTACAGGCTGGTGCAGAAGGCGGAGCGGATATGTTTGAGGTAGATTATTTCGGTGAAAAGGCATATTTAAACCAAAGTCCGCAGATGTATAAACAGATCATGGTTGGCGCTTTTTCAAAGGTATATACAGTGGGGCCGATATTCCGTGGGGAAAAACATAGTACGAATCGACATATCAATGAGTTTCAGGGATTAGATATTGAAATGGGATTTATTGATTCGTTTGAAGATATAATGGAATTAGAAGCACGGTTATTTAAATATATGTTTCGTTATTTGAATGAAAACTATGCATATGAATTAGATATTTTGTTGGGAAGAGATAAGAGATTACCAGAGCTTACCAAATTCCCTAAAGTTCGATTCTCTGAAGTTAAGGACATGTATGCAAAGGCGAATAATGTGCCAGTTGATAATCCAAATGACTTGTGTCCAGACGAAGAAAAGTGGATTGGTGAATATTTTATGAGCGAATATAATGCACCGATTGTATTTATCACTCATTATCCTTCTGCCAAAAGACCGTTCTATACGATGGACGATCCGCAAGACCCAGATGTTACCTTGAGTTATGATATGCTTCTTTATGGGCTTGAAGTAACCACGGGCGGACAAAGAATACACGATTATGATATGCAGGTTGAAAAAATGAAGCAAAGAAATATGGATATTGCTGATTTTGAAGACTATTTGACGATGCATAAATATGGTATGCCCCCACATGGTGGTTTTGGCTTGGGATTGGAAAGAATTGTTCAAAGACTTGTAGGATTTGAGAATATTCGTGAGGTAACAGCTTTCCCAAGAGATCGGGAAAGATTGCGTCCATAAAATCAACTGAGGAAATTGGAGAGAGAGCTTTATGGCAATACATACAAGGCCATAGATGAAAGTACATGGGAAAGAGCGATGCATTGTATGCTTTTAGGAACAGTATTGAATGAATTGTAAAAGAATATGTACTTGAACAACAAAGCAGATCAAACTTTGTCTAGCGACAGAACTATTTCCAGATGAGGACCTTATAAACGTGTCGGTACTTAGGCTGCGTATTAGGTGCGTTTTGCACGAGGTGAAAAAAACGCACCTTGCAGCCTTTGTACCGCTACATGTTTATATAGCGAGAGCGGGTCCGAAGCGGAAATAGTTCTGCCGCTAGACAGACTTACCGCTTTCTACAATCACAATCATCGAAAATAAATTTGCTGAAAAGCATGAAAAACTTCCCCCCACCCAAGACTTGACAACACAGCAAAAATAGGTTATACTCTGTAAAGTGATTTGCTTGACAGGGCAAAGACAAACTAGAAATGGGGATTTTTATGGCAGGACAGGGAAGCTCACTGACAAATCCTGATGAAGTGGTCAGATTGTCCTATTTATATGATTTTTATGGCCCCCTTTTGAAAGAGAGGCATCGGGAAATTTTTGAAGAATACGTGCTGAATGATCTTTCCCTCGGCGAGATCGCCGGCGAGTATGGGATCACGAGACAGGGTGTATATGATATCGTAAAACGATGCAGCCGGAAGCTTGAAGAATATGAAGAGAAGCTGAATCTGTTTGGCAGGTTCCGGCAGGCAAGGGAGCATCTTGGCCGGATGGAAGAGCTGGTGAAGGACAGCCGGGGAAAAGACAAGGAGCAGCTCCTTGAGCTGGCCCGCAAGATTTATGAGATTTTGTGAAGAGCTAGAAGAATTGAAGAAGTTGCAATAAAGAAATTGGAATGGAAGGCGGCAGGAGGTGAACGTCATGGCATTTGACAGCCTGAGTGAAAAACTGCAAAATGTTTTTAAGGGACTCCGGAGCAAGGGGAGACTGACTGAGGCGGATGTCAAGGCAGCGCTTAAAGAGGTAAAAATGGCGCTTTTAGAAGCCGACGTTAACTTTAAGGTCGTAAAGAATTTTGTAAAATCGGTACAGGAGCGCTCGACCGGAGAAGAGGTGCTAAACAGCCTTACGCCGGGACAGACGGTGATCAAATACGTAAATGAAGAACTTGTGAAGATGATGGGGGAGACGACGACAGAGATTTCCCTTCTTCCGGGAGATGAGATCACCGTTATCATGATGTGCGGTCTTCAGGGTGCCGGTAAAACGACGACAGCAGCCAAGCTTGCCGCAAAATTTAAGGAGAAGGGGAAGAAGCCGCTTCTCGTTGCATGTGATGTATACCGTCCGGCGGCAGTCGAGCAGCTCCAGACGAATGGGGAAAAAGTGGGCGTGCCGGTTTTTTCAATGGGAACTGGACATGATCCGGTCAACATTGCGAAGGCGGCGTTTGAACATGCAAAGGCAAATCAGAATAATCTCGTGTTTTTGGACACCGCAGGGCGTCTTCATATTGATGAGGAGCTTATGCAGGAATTAAAAAATATCAAGTCGGAGGTCAAAGTTCATCAGACGATCCTGACTGTCGATTCCATGACTGGACAGGATGCGGTAAACGTAGCGTCTACCTTTGATGAAGCACTAAATATCGACGGCGTGATTCTGACCAAACTGGACAGTGATACGAGAGGCGGTGCGGCACTTTCCATCCGCGCCATAACCGGAAAGCCGATCTATTATGTCGGCATGGGCGAGAAACTTTCGGATCTGGAGCAGTTTTATCCGGATCGGATGGCGTCCCGTATACTCGGTATGGGTGACGTGATGACACTGATCGAAAAGGCAGAAGCGCAGATCGATGAAAAAAAGGCGGCTGAGCTTGGCCGCAAATTTAAAAATAACGAATTTGATTTTAACGATTTTCTTGATCAGATGCAGCAGATGAAAAAGATGGGCGGACTTTCAAGCATCCTCAGCATGATGCCGGGGATGGGGCTTCCCGCCGATCTGGACATTGATGACGATGCACTGAAAGGGACAGAGGCGATCATATATTCCATGACGATCGAGGAGAGGACAAAGCCATCGATCATAAATCCTTCCAGAAAGCGGCGGATCGCACAGGGCGCCGGTGTGGATATCAGCGAAGTGAACCGGCTGGTCAAACAATTTGAGCAGAGCAGAAAAATGATGAAGCAGATGTCCGGCATGATGTCGGGAAAACGGATGAAGCGTGGAAAATTTAATTTTCCATTTGGAGGATTTTAAAGAGGATTCAAATAGTTTTTACTTTTTGAATAGATAAAGTATCACGCAAAGGAGGTGAAAGACGTGGTAAAGATCCGGTTAAAAAGATTAGGTCAGAAAAAGGCTCCTTTTTATAGAATCGTAGTAGCTGATCAGAGGTCTCCGAGAGATGGAAGAAACATCGATGAGATCGGTACGTATGACCCGAATCAGGAACCTGCAGTAGTGAAGGTAGATGAAGAGGCAGCGAAGAAGTGGATTGCAAATGGTGCAAAGCCTACAGATGTAGTAGCACGCTTGTTCAAAAAGGCAGGGATCATGTGATGATGATTTTCTGTTTTAAGGCATCCGCAAATTTGATTATGCGCAAAACGCATCGTAGAAGCGAGGGTAAGGTATGAAAGAATTAGTTGAAGTAATTGCTAGTGCATTGGTGGACAATCCCGACGAAGTAGTCGTAACAGAGACAGAAAACGAAAAGGAGATTGTCTTAAGTCTGAAAGTTGCTCCGGACGATATGGGAAAAGTGATCGGCAAGCAGGGAAAGATCGCAAAAGCGATCCGTACAGTTGTGCGCGCATCTGCGTCCAAGAGCGACAAGAAAATACTGGTTGATATTCAATAAGAGCGAACGTACTTTAAAACGCTTGATGTGCCTGCGATGTAGCAAAGACTACCGCAGGCATCTTTTGTTAATGGTATAATGGCAGTGCAAAAAAATATACAGACAGAGGAGGCAAAATGGAAGACTTATTGAGGATCGGTGTGATCACATCGACGCACGGACTCCGCGGGGAGGTAAAAGTATTTCCCACGACAGATGATGCCAAACGTTTTGAAAATTGCGACGAGGTAATACTCGATACGAAAAGAGGAAAGCAGACACTCCATATCGAGAAGGTGCGGTATTTTAAAAATATGGTCATTGTGAAATTCAAAGAGTTTAATGACATAAACGAGGTGGAGACATTCCGCAAATGCGATATTTTAGTGACGAGGGAAAATGCAGTTCCGCTCGAGGAAGGGGAATTTTTTATCTGTGACATTATCGGGGCAAACGTGCGCGAAGAGGACGGTACACAGATCGGAACGGTAAAGGATGTGATGGAAACCGGAGCAAATGATGTGTTCGTGATCACGACGCCGGAGGGAAAAGAGGTTTTGTTCCCCTCCATTCCAGAGTGCATCAAAAAAGTAGACGTGGAAGAAAAACTGGTAGTCGCACATATCATGCCGGGGCTGATGGAGTTGTAAAATAGCAGATAACAAGGGAAGAATACATGAAATATTATATTATGACGTTATTTCCGGAGATGTTTCCGGGAATCATGGATGCCAGCATACTTGGCAGGGGAAAAGAAAAAGGCCTGATCGAATGGGAGACATTTAACATTCGGGATTATACGCTCGATAAGCACAGTAAAGTGGATGATTATCCGTATGGCGGCGGAGCCGGGATGGTCATGCAGGCGGAGCCGGTGTACCGGTGTTATGAGGCGATCCGAAAAAAGATGCTGCCTGCGGCAGTGTCCCAAAATGAGGTATTAAACTCAGCCGGAGAAGAGATCCGGTCACAGACAGGGGCCGGAAAAAAACGTGTCATTTACATGACGCCTCAAGGGCGCGTCTTTGACCAGAAAATGGCGGAAGAGTTTGCCAGAGAAGAAGAACTGGTCTTTTTGTGCGGGCATTATGAGGGGGTGGATGAGAGGGTGCTTGAAGAAATCGTCACGGATCATGTGTCGGTGGGCGATTATGTGCTGACAGGCGGGGAGCTGCCGGCGATGGTCGTCATGGACGCTGTGGCAAGACTTGTTCCCGGCGTCCTCGGAAATGAAGGTTCTGCTGACACGGAGAGTTTTTCCGAGGGGCTTCTCGAGTATCCGCAGTACACAAGACCGGTGGAGATACTTGGAAGAAAAGTTCCGGAGGTGCTTTTGTCAGGGCATCATGCAAACGTTGAAACGTGGAGGCAGGAACAGGCTTTGGAACGGACAAAGCGGTTTCGTCCGGATCTGTATAAACAGTGGAAAGAAAAACAGGAATAAAACTTGCATTTTTTGTAAGACCGTGGTAGAATAATAAGATAAAAGATGGCTTATTATGCCATCATGACAGGAGGAGTGTATCGTGGAACGATATGCTGAGTGTGAACGACGTACCAGAGAGACGGACATAAAAGTCGGATTAAATATCGATGGTACTGGAAAATATGAGATTGATACAGGAATTGGTTTTTTTGATCATATGCTTGAGGGATTTGCCAGACATGGTTTTTTTGACCTGACGGTAAAAGTAAAGGGAGATATTCAGGTGGATGCACATCATACGGTTGAGGATACCGGCATCGTGCTTGGTGAGGCATTTGCCAAAGCGTTGGGAGAAAAAGAGGGGATCTGCCGGTTTGGTTTTTTCGTCCTTCCGATGGACGATGCGCTTGTATTGGCGTCCCTTGATCTATCGGGGCGAGCTTATCTTGCCTTTGAGGCGGAGTTTCCGGCGGAACAGTTAGGGACGATGGAGACAGAGACGCTGCGTGAGTTCTTTATGGGTTTTGCCTCGGGCGCAGGGATGAACCTTCATATCAGGCAGCTTGCCGGAACGAACACACACCACATCGCAGAGGCAATGTTTAAGGCAGTAGCAAAGGCGATGGATCTGGCTGTGAAAAAGGACGAGCGGATCGAAGGAGTGTTGTCCACAAAAGGAGTTTTATAGGTCTGGGACAGAGGAGGAACTGGTTTGGGTTATAAAAAAATTATTCCGTACATAAATGGGGAAAATGAACTTCCGGCAAATGTTGTGATGAAAGCGGAGCAGTATTGTTTTGCCGGAGCGGATGCCTTGTTTATCTATAATTATTCTAAGATTGAAAAAGAGCGGGAGGAGTTTCTTTCCACACTCAAAACGATAAAGGAAAAGATTGATATTCCCTTTTTTACCGGTATGTATATCGGTCGCTTTGAGGATGCCAAAAAAGCATTTTATGCGGGAGCCGGACAGCTTGTCATCAAATACGATATCTGTCCGGATGAGTCGATTTTCAAAGAGGTGTCTGGGCGTTTTGGGGCAGACAAGATCATGGTGGAACTTGACGGAGATCTTGATTTTGAAAAGATTCATTTTCCGGCGGACACGCTGTTAGTAAAGCATGTGGACATGGGGGCAAACCTTGAGCGCAAATGTACGCTTGCCGGCAAAAAGATCATCATACGTGACAGCCTGCTCAGAAATGACTTGGAGAGCCTTTTGAAACTTCCGAATGTCGAGGGGGTTTCCACGGATCATTTTCAGGAAAAAGAGCTTTTGAAAATAAAACGGAACATGAAGGCTGCGGGGATCGAGATGAATACGTTTGAGTCCTCGATGGATTTTTCAGAGTTTAAGACAGATGATAAGGGGCTGATCCCCTGTATCACGCAGGATTACAAGACCGGCGAGGTGCTTCAGCTCGCCTATATGAATCAGGAATCTTATGAGGCCACCTGTGAGACCGGGAAGATGACATATTTCAGCCGGAGCAGGCAGGAGCTTTGGTGCAAGGGAGAGACCTCGGGACATTACCAGTATGTGAAAGAGCTGCGTTTGGACTGCGACCATGATACGGTGCTTGCGAAAGTGCATCAGGTCGGGGCGGCATGCCATACCGGTGCGAGGAGCTGCTTTTTTAATGAACTTGCCAAAAAAGAGTATAATAACATCAATCCGCTTACGATCTTGAATGAGGTATTTGCCACGATTGAGGAGCGCAAAAAGAATCCGAAAGAGGGTTCGTATACAAATTATCTTTTTGACAAAGGGATTGATAAGATTTTAAAGAAATGCGGGGAAGAGGCGACAGAGGTCGTCATTGCGGCGAAAAATCCGGATGCGGAGGAGTTAAAATACGAGATTGCAGATTTTCTGTATCATATGATGGTTCTTATGGTTCAGTGCGGTCTGACATGGGATGATGTCGTGGAAGAACTCGCAAACAGACATTAGCATTTAATTTTATATTTAAGATAAAAATTTACGCCAGATGTTGTTCGTCTGGCAGAATGGAGGTTAGTATGGGATTAGGAGAAGCATTTCTTACGTATGGAGTAAAACTGATCATATATTCGGCGGTTGCCGGAGTCGGTATTTTTTTAGGGATCAAAATCCGAAAATCCAAAAATGCGAAATCAACAGACGGGAAATAAGGTGATATGTTATGGTAGGAACTAGTCGTAAGAAAATAGGCGATATGCTGGTAGATGCCAATGTGATCACAAATGAGCAGTTGATGGAGGCACTGGCGAAGCAAAAAGAATTGGGGAAAAAATTAGGGGAAGTGCTGATCGAGCTTAAGTTTACCGACGAGACAGAGATCGCCGAGGCAATGGGTCAGCAGATGAAGATTCCGGTCGCAAAGATCAGAGAGGCGAAGATTGCCCCAGAGGTGATTGAGCTTCTTCCGGAAAACGTTGTCCGCAAACACAACGTAATCCCTTTTGAACTGGATGAGAACAATCCCAATATTCTTCGGGTGGCGATGGCGGATCCGCTTGATATCATCGCAGTGGATGATGTTTCGATCATTACGAACATGCAGATCGAGATCATGGTGGCGACGCCTTCGGATGTAGCGTATGCTATCGAGAAATATTATGGAAATGAGCAGTCGGCGAAACTGGCGGAGACATTTTCACAGGAACGTCAGGAAAAAGATAAGAAGCTTAAGGGGGATAAAAAGGAAGAGGGAAATGAAGAGGTTGATAATTCTCCGATCGTGCTTCTTGTAAATAAGATCATTGAGCAGGCAGTCAACGAGCGTGCCAGTGATATTCATATTGAGGCACTGGAAGACCAAGTGCGTGTCAGGTATCGTATCGACGGTGCGATGCAGGAGGTCATGAGATACCCGAAGGACCTTCAGAGTGCGATCGTAGCCCGTATCAAGATCGTCAGCGGAATGAATATTTCCGAAAAACGTGCCCCACAGGACGGAC
>JAMPFC010000030.1 GCA_023664685.1 Roseburia sp.
TTTTTGGATAGGTGTATGGAAAAATGAAACTAGGCATCGTAGGACTCCCCAATGTGGGAAAAAGTACGTTATTTAATTCACTGACAAAGGCGGGGGCAGAATCCGCCAATTATCCATTTTGCACGATCGACCCGAATGTCGGGGTTGTGCCAGTGCCGGATGAGCGGCTGAATGTGCTGTCAGAGATGAATCATTCGGCAAAAACGGTTCCGGCGGTCATTGAATTTGTGGATATCGCCGGACTTGTGAAGGGAGCATCGAAGGGAGAAGGATTGGGAAACCAATTTCTTTCTAATATCCGTGAGGTGGATGCGATCGTGCATGTAGTGAGGTGTTTTGAGGACAGCAATATCGTGCATGTGGATGGGAGCATTGACCCGCTCCGTGATATCGAGACGATCAATCTGGAACTTATGTTTTCGGATATTGAGATATTGGAGAGACGTATTGCCAAGACGGTAAAAGCAGCGAAAGCCGATAAAAAACTGGCGGGCGAGGTTGATATGCTGAACCGGCTGAAAGCATTTTTGGAGGAAGGACATCTGGCGAAAAATTTTGAGCGGATGAATGACGACGAAGAAGCATGGTTTCGTGAGTATAATCTGCTGACTGCGAAGCCGGTCATTTATGCGGCGAATGTGGCGGAGGATGATCTGGCAGATGACGGGGCCTCGAATGAGCAGGTGGAAAAAGTGCGTGGGTTTGCCAAAGAAGAGGATTCAGAAGTATTTGTGATCTGTGCGCAGATCGAGCAGGAGATCGCAGAGCTTGATGAGGAGGAGACGAAAATGTTTTTGGAGGATCTGGGACTTTCTGAGTCCGGATTGGAGAAACTCATTCGGGCGAGCTACCGGATTCTTGGACTTATCAGCTATTTGACGAGCGGTGAGCAGGAGACAAAGGCGTGGACGATTACAAAAGGGACAAAGGCTCCCCAAGCAGCGGGAAAAATCCATACAGATTTTGAGAGAGGGTTTATCCGCGCCGAGGTCGTGAGTTACGAAAATCTCGTGGAAAATGGAAGCTACAATGCGGCGAAGGAAAAGGGACTGGTTCGCTCTGAGGGAAAAGAGTATGTCGTGCAGGACGGTGACGTTGTGTTGTTCCGATTCAACGTATGATGTGAGGGTACATATAATAGAAGTAGAAAAGAGAGCGGTTCTTCGCGATAAATCGCTCAGAAATGGAGAATATCATGAACGGAGCAGATATTGCCTTTCCCAATCTGGGGATTTCGATACCGGAACTTCCAAAGGGAATTACGATCGGGGGCTTTACGATCGCATTTTATGGAATCATTATGGCAGTCAGTATGCTTGCCGGACTGTGGCTTGCCTGCGTACAGGCAAAACGAACCGGACAGAACAAGGATACCTACATGGATTTTGCTGTTTATGCGATTATTTTTTCGCTGATCGGTGCCAGACTTTACTATGTCGTATTCAGTTGGGATCACTATAAAGATGACTTGCTGCAGATTTTTAATACCCGTGGAGGTGGTATGGCAATTTATGGAAGTGTGATCGGGGCGATCCTTACTGCAATCGTTTACTGCAAGAAAAAGAAATACAATTTTTTCCTGCTAGCAGATACTTCGGTGGCAGGACTCGTGCTTGGTCAGATTATCGGCAGATGGGGAAACTTTTTTAACCGCGAGGCGTTTGGTGAGTATACGGATAGTCTTTTTGCGATGCGGCTCAAAGTAGAGCAGGTCAATTCGGCAAATATCACAGATGCGATGTGGCGGCACATGGAGACGATCGACGGAAAAACTTTCATTCAGGTTCATCCGACATTTCTTTATGAGTCTGCGTGGAATGTTATAGTACTGGTTCTTATTTTGGTTTTTATTAAGAAAAAGAGATTCGACGGGGAAATTTTTCTCCTTTATATGGTGGGGTATGCGCTCGGAAGAATATGGATCGAGGGGCTGCGGACGGATCAGCTTCAGATCGGTTCTACCGGGATCGCTGTGTCGCAGGTACTCGCAGGAGTCATCGCTGTTATTGGTATTGGGGCATGGTGCATTGTTATGAGGGTCAAGAAAAAGAAAAACATGGAATCGTGACATACACGTTATTGTGAGGACGACGGAAAATGAGAGAGAAGCATCAGAGTGTCGAGCAGAGCATTATCAAAAAATTCAGAAAACCCATCTGGCGTAGGTTCATCAAAGGAGTTCAGGAATACGATCTCATACAGGATGGGGATAAAATAGCAGTATGCATCTCCGGCGGGAAAGATTCCATGCTTTTGGCGAAGCTGATGCAGGAGATGAAGAAGCACGGTGTGAAGGATTTTGAACTGGAATTTCTTGTGATGGATCCGGGATATGCTCCGGCAAACCGCAGGCAGATTGAAAAAAATGCAGAGCTTCTTGATGTGCCGGTGAAGATTTTCGAGTCGGATATTTTTAATGTAGTCGTAAATATCGAGGAAAGTCCATGTTATCTCTGCGCCAGAATGCGCCGGGGATATTTGTATCATCAGGCAAAAGAGCTTGGTTGCAATAAGATCGCATTAGGGCATCATTTTGACGATGTGATCGAGACTGTCCTTATGGGGATGTTTTATGCGGGAAAAGTTGAGACGATGATGCCCAAACTCCACAGTCAGAATTTTGAGGGGATGGAGCTGATCCGTCCGATGTATATGGTAAAGGAAAAGGATATCAAGGCGTGGCGGGATTATCATGGTCTTACCTTTTTACAGTGCGCCTGCCGGTTTACAGAGGAGTGTGCGGATGAAAACCGCGAGACGGAGTCAAAACGTCAGGAGGTCAAGGAGCTGATTGCTGAATTACGGAAGAAAAGTGATATCATAGACAGCAATATTTTCCGGAGCATCCACAATATCAATCTGGAGACGGTGATCGGATACCACCGGGGAACGAAAAAACACAGTTTTTTAGATGATTATGAAAAGGCAGGAGTGAAACGGGATGAATGATGAGTTTGAACGGAGCAGGCTGCTGCTTGGTGAGGAAGCACTGGAGCTTCTGGGCAAAAAGACAGTGGCAGTGTTCGGCGTCGGGGGAGTGGGAGGCTATGTGGCGGAGGCTCTGGCGCGGACAGGAGTTGGAACGCTGCATCTGATCGATAATGACAAGGTCAGTGTCAGCAATATCAACCGCCAGATCATTGCCCTGCACTCTACGGTGGGGCGGTACAAAACCGAGGTGATGAAGGAGCGGATCATGGATATCAATCCACAGGCAGAGGTGATCGTCCACAACTGCTTTTTTTTACCGGAAAATGCGGACTCGTTTTCTTTTTCCGGATATGATCATGTTGTCGATGCGGTGGATACGGTGACAGCGAAACTTGAGATCATCGTGCGTGCCGAGAAAGCGGGAGTGCCGGTCATAAGCAGCATGGGTGCCGGGAATAAGTTAGATCCCTCGCGTTTTGAGGTGGCTGATATTTATGAGACGTCGGTCTGTCCGCTCGCCCGGGTGATGCGTCGGGAGTTAAAGAAAAGAAATGTAAAAAAGTTAAAAGTAGTTTATTCAAAAGAGGAGCCGATCAAGCAGAGAGTGCCCGGCAGTGTTGCTTTTGTGCCATCTGTGGCAGGACTTCTGATCGCAGGGGAAGTGATCCGGGAACTGATCGTAGCCGGCATGTGAAAATATATAAATTGGATATTTTAATCATATCAAATATGCGGTATAATAATATGAAAATTACGAAAATGGAGGAATAAAGAGATGAACAATAGGTATAAACTCAATAAAGAACTTGCGCAGATGTTAAAGGGTGGTGTTATTATGGACGTCACCACGCCGGAGCAGGCACAGATCGCAGAGAAAGCGGGTGCATGTGCGGTCATGGCGCTTGAGAAGATTCCGGCTGATATCCGGGCGGCAGGCGGTGTGGCACGAATGAGTGACCCGCACATGATACGGGGAATCCAGAAAGCAGTATCGATCCCTGTTATGGCAAAATGCCGGATTGGGCATTTTGTGGAGGCGCAGTTATTGGAAGCAATTGAGATTGATTACATAGATGAGAGCGAGGTACTCTCACCGGCAGATGATAAATACCATATAGATAAATCCAGATTTAATGTTCCGTTCGTCTGTGGGGCAAAAGATTTGGGAGAAGCGCTTCGGCGAATCAGCGAGGGGGCGGCAATGATTCGGACAAAAGGTGAGCCGGGCACCGGTGATGTCGTTCAGGCAGTCCGTCATATGCGGATGATGAATCAGGAGATTGCCAAGCTTACGTCCATGAGGGAGGATGAGCTTTATGATGCAGCAAAAAATCTTCAAGTGCCGTATGATCTTGTGCAGTATGTGCATGAAAACGGAAAGCTTCCGGTCGTGAATTTTGCGGCAGGCGGTGTGGCCACTCCGGCAGATGCGGCGCTTATGATGCAGCTTGGCGCAGAGGGCGTTTTCGTTGGTTCTGGCATTTTTAAATCAGGGAATCCGGCGAAGCGGGCACAGGCAATCGTAAAGGCAGTTACGAATTATACAGATGCAAAGCAGATTGCAGAACTTTCTGAGGATCTGGGCGAAGCGATGGTAGGTATCAATGAGCAGGAAATCGAGCTTTTGATGGCAGAGCGCGGCAAATGATCCTCTGGAGGTGACGAATCGTGAAAATCGGTGTACTCAGTGTTCAGGGAGCCTTTGAAGAGCATATCAAAGTAATGGAAAAGCTTGGTGCAGAGTGTGTGGAACTCAGGCAGAAAAGAGATGTTGATGGGGATTTTGACAGACTGATCCTGCCGGGCGGCGAGAGTACCGTGCAGGGAAAGCTCATAAGGGAGTTGGATATGTACGATGGTTTAAAGCAGAGAATTGAGGAAGGGATGCCGGTGCTTGCGACCTGCGCGGGGCTGATCCTTTTGGCAGAACACATCGTAGCGGATGAGACGGTTCACTTTGGTACACTCCCGGTTGTGGTACGCAGAAATGCCTACGGAAGACAGCTTGGCAGTTTCTTTGTAAGGGAGGAGTTTGGTGGTCTTGGCCAGATTCCGATGACATTTATCCGTGCCCCATATATTGAATCTGCGGAGCCGGGCGTAGAAGTACTGGCAAAGGTAGACGGAAATATCGTAGGTGTCCGCTACAAGAACCAAATTGGTGTTTCATTTCATCCAGAACTGGACGAGAGTCTGGCAATCCATCGGATGTTTATAAACATAAAAATTAAACATAGAAATAATAAATAGTTATATTTGCATTTAATAAATAGCATATTGCCACAGACAGAAACGACGTAGCAGATATGGCGGAAATAGCGAAAACAACCAAAATAACAGGAACAACAGAAACACTAGAAATACCAGAAAGAACAGGAGGGACAGCAGATGAGATGGCAGATGTATTTGATCAATACGGGCAAATTTTTAGATGCATGTGTTGTGTACTGGGTGATTCAGCTTGGCCGGTCAGCTCTCTTTTCTTTGCTTTTGCTGGCGTTTCTTCTTTTGCTCCGAAAAGCCCTTCCGAAAACTGCTGTGTTTTTGCGAGGCCTCTTATGGAGTATCCTTCTTGTGCTTCCTTTTTTGGGAAAATTGCGGTTTTTTTATGAGAGCAGACTGGGAGTGCGGGGGATGATCTGGTGGAATAACCTGTGTATGGACCATTCATGGCTGTGTTGGATGTACATAGCTGGGATTCTGGGGATGTGGTCATATCTTGTCCGAAAGCGAAAGAGGCTGAAAAAGCATATTTTAAAAATGAAAGAATCAGAACTTTATGGGACGAGGGTATTCGTGAGTGAATTGGCGGTTTCCCCTTTTGTGTCCGGTCTTATTTCTCCCCGGATCGTTGTGCCGGAGATGTTTTTGCGGGAATACGGCAGCGAGGAGATGGAGATGATCCTTCTGCATGAAAAGACGCATATCCGTCTGGGACATCTCTGGATCTACTATATCTATGATCTGTGGCGGGCGCTTTTTTGGGTGAATCCGCTGTTTACGGTCTGTATGAAAGATTTCCGGGCGGACATGGAGTGCATATGCGATCAAGTGGTTCTTCGCAAAAGTAAAAAATCTGCTTATGAGTACGGACAGCTTCTTTTGAAAACGACCCGGCTGCTCCAGAGCGCAGAGGGAGATTTTCCGGCTGCTTTTGCCGGACAGACGGAATACCGGAACTTTAGGGAACGCTTAAAACAGGTGGTGGAGTACCACCCTTACCGGAAGATCACGGTGGCTGTCTCCTGCCTGTGTATGGCGGCTGTCCTTCTCTCAGGCATGATTTGGATCCATCGGATTTCGTACCCGCTCTACACGGAGGATGACAGCGTTATGATCTACGATGATTCTTTTCAGATTTTGCTCATGGAGGATCGAAACGAACTCGGAGGAGCGTTTTCTGTGGATGAGGAAAATGCTTATATCCGGCGCGAGGTCATGGATCAGATTTTTAAAGAAAGACAGATTGATGCGGAACGGTTTTATGTCAGCTTTGGCGGTTATATGAAACTGCCCGGGATGGGCGGGGGTGCCAATGCGGTCTATGTCGACTATGCGGGGACGAGCGGTGATCTTGTGCTTCCGTACCGGGACTGCGAGGAGGACTGGTGGATCTGGGTATTTAAAAGGGTGTAAAGGAGGATCGGAAGCTATGTGGCAGTATAAGGGCTTCCGAATCCAAACCCGCTCCCGCTATATAAACGTGCAGCGCTACAGTCTGAAAAAAATGAAAAAAATTTAAAACACCATATCTAGTGCCAGATGTGGTGTTTTTTGTTTTGTGAAAACAAGATATGGTGGTTCGTATGTAGTAGAATCCCGGAAAATCGTAACTTTCGGGCAAAATTGTGTCAAAAAAAGCTTGCTTTTATCCCAAAAATAAGGTAAAATCTAGTTAAAAGTGGAGCGAAGTGGAGTAAAGTGGTGTAAAGTGGAGCGAAGGACGAGAAGAAGAAATGGGAATTTTTTACGAAACACTTACTCTACAGATGGAAGTTGGTGAAGTCTTATGTTCATGGGTACGTTTGACCACAGTATCGACACAAAAGGAAGAGTGATCGTCCCGGCGAAGTTCAGGGAAGCGCTGGGGGATTCTTTTGTTGTGACGCTTGGTCTGGATGGGTGTCTGTTTGTATACCCGGAGGAGGAATGGCAGGACTTTGTCAAACAGTTAAAAGAACTTCCGGGAAGTAAGGAAGCGCGTAAATTACAGAGATATTTCATGGCAGGAGCTGCACCCTGCGATGTGGACAAGCAGGGACGTGTCCTGATCCCCTCAAGCCTGCGGGAAAAAGCGGGACTGGAAAAGGATATTGTTTTTGTCGGAGTGATGAGCAAGATTGAAATATGGAGTAAGGAACGCTGGGAAGAAAATGATGACTTTGACAACGTAGACGAGATTGCAGAGCATATGTCGGAACTGGGTCTGTCATACTGATCTTTATTCTGAGGCGTCCGCAGAAATGGGGAGTTAGCGATGGAATTTAACCATGTGTCGGTACTGTTGGAGGAATGCATCGAGGGCCTCTGTATAAAACCCGATGGGATTTATGTGGATGGGACTCTCGGGGGCGCCGGGCATGGATATGAGGTTTGCAGACGTCTTTCTGAAAAAGGAAGATTTGTAGGAATCGATCAAGATGAAGATGCGTTGCGGGCGTCCGCCGAGCGTCTCCGCGAGTTTGGCAGCCGGGCTGCCGTTGTGAAAAGTAATTATACATATATAAAAGAAGTACTGAAGGAACAGAAGATCGATGGGGTAGACGGTATCCTGTTGGATCTGGGGGTGTCCTCCTACCAGTTGGATACCGAAGAGCGGGGATTTTCTTATATGGCGGACGCACCGCTTGATATGCGGATGGATCGGAGTCAGCAGATGACAGCAAGAGATCTCGTCAATGGATATGAAGAGGAAAAGCTGTATCAGGTGATAAAGGTCTATGGGGAGGAGCGTTTTGCGAGAAGTATCGCAAGAAACATCGTGCGCAGACGCAAGGAAAAGGAAATTGAGACGACCGGGGAGCTTGTGGATGTGATCCGGCATTCCATGCCGGCAAAGGCAAAAAATGGAAAAGGACATCCTGCCAAGCGGACGTTTCAGGCAATACGCATTGAGTTAAACCGGGAACTGGAGGTTCTTCAGGACTCTTTGGAGGATATGGTATCGGTCTTAAATGATGGGGGAAGGCTCTGTATCATTACGTTTCATTCGTTAGAGGACAGAATCGTAAAGAACCAGTTCCGGAATATGGAAAATCCATGCACCTGTCCACCGGACTTTCCGGTGTGTGTGTGTGGGAAAGTACCACAGGGTAAAGTGATAACGAGAAAACCAATTCTTCCGGGAGAGGAAGAAATAAAGAAAAATAAACGTTCAAAGAGTGCAAAACTGCGCATCTTTGAAAAGGAAGTCGGGAGGATATAAGATGGCAGGACGAACAGCATATGTCTACGGGAATGCGGCAAGGAAATTGAGCGCAGAACCGGCCAGAAGGATCTGGGAAGAACCGGAGAGAGAAGTACGTCCGGGAAGACAGCCGCAAAAGAGGCCGCAGCCGGTCAGAAAAAGACGTGTGGACAAAGTTTCGGTCGTATTGATCGCAATTACATTTGCCATTGCCTTTTCAATATGTTATTATTATTTACAGTTACAGTTTCAGAGTACATACCTCGGTAAAAGTGTTGTAGGTCTTGAAAATGAAGTACTGGAGATGGAAAAGGAAAATTCCAACGATCTTCAGGAGCTTGAGGAAAGTGTGGATCTGGGTGCTATTTACAAAAAGGCGACAAAGGAACTGGGGATGAAAAGTGCAGTGGGCGGACAGATTTTTACATATGAAAGCAAAAAGAGTACGCAGGTGAGGCTGCACCACAAATAAAAATCCCCGGATGTGCGGGATGGGAAAGGCACAGGCACAGGATTCACCACCGGAGAAATGGGGGATTTTATGGCAGTTCGAAGAAGAATCCGGATGAGGAGAAGAAGACGCAGAATGAGATTTACAAGAGGGATGAAAAAGACCCTCTTTCTCTTTTTGCTGTTTGTTTTTATTCTTTTTGTGGCGTTGATGGCGAGGATTTATATACTAAACCGCGACAATGGCGATTCCTACAAAAAGCAGGTGCTGGCACAGCAGTCGTATACTAATACGGTATTAAATTTTCGGCGGGGCGCCATCAAGGACAGGAATGGAACGATCCTTGCCCAGAGCGTGAGAAAATTTAATGTGATCATCGAACCAAGAACGCTTCTGGCGGATGCGGAGGTCAAGGCAGAGACGCTGTCAAAGATCGCGCAGTATTTTGCGTTTGATACCGGAGTGATCGAACAGATCATAAAAGAGCATCCCAATTCGATGTATCAGCATGTAGACGGTCTCAAAGAACTTACGAAAAGTCAGATTGCAGATTTTCGCAAAGAGATGAAGGAGAATAAGAAGATTCAGGGCGTCTGGTTTGAGGAAACGTATACGCGGGAATATCCGCTCGATACGATCGCCTGCAATCTCGTTGGTTTTACCTCGGCGGAAAATCAGGGGACTTATGGCATCGAGGGAAGTTATAATGATCAGTTAAATGGAAAAAATGGGCGTGAGTACGGTTATTTTGATGCCAATATGAATTTCCAGAGGACTGTGAAAAAGGCTTCAAACGGAAATTCAGTCGTTATGACGGTTGACGCCAACGTACAGCGGGTACTCGAGAGCCAGATTCGCAAATACAACAAAGATGTGGGGGCAGAAAACATTGCTGTTATGGTCATGGATCCAAACAATGGGGAAATACTGGCTATGGCTTCCAAAAACACGTATGACCTGAACGATCCGTACGATATGAGCCGCATGTATACCGCTGAAGAAATCGCGGCGATGGATGAGGAGACGACGACGCAGACCCTCATGTCCATGTGGTCGAATTTCTGTATCGGTGCAGCATATGAGCCGGGGTCTACGTTCAAACCGTTTACGGTGGCAGCGGGGCTTGACGAGGGCGTTATAAAAAATTCGGACTCCTTTACGTGCGGCGGTGTTATGAATGTGGCGGGAAGCGAGATCCACTGTTCGAACCGTTCCGGGCATGGAACCCTTTCGCTGCAGCAGAGCCTGATGGAATCCTGTAACTGCGCCCTTATGCAGATTGGCGAGAAGGTTGGGAGAAACCGGTTCAGCAAATACAATCAGATTTTTGGATTTGGACAAAAAACCGGAATCGATCTTCCGGGAGAGACAGCGGGGCTTATCCATACACAGGATGAGTTGAACCCAGTGGAACTGGCGACGAGCAGTTTTGGCCAGACGCAGACCGTGTCAATGGTGCAGATGGCGGCGGGATTTTCTTCACTTGTCAACGGGGGAAATTATTACCAGCCGCATATCGTAAAAGAAATACAAAATGAGGACGGTGCTGTCGTAGAGAGCGTGGAGCCAATCGTGGTAAAGAAAACGGTTTCCGCAAATACGAGCAATCTGATCCGCAAATATATGAAGGCGACCGTGGAAGAGGGAACAGCGACACCGGCGCAGGTGGCAGGGTATTCGATCGGGGGTAAGACCGGAACCGCCCAGAAGCGGCCGGTCGAGGAAAAAAATTATCTGGTTTCCTTTATCGGATGCGTGCCGGCAGATGAACCACAGGCGGTCGTTTATGTGATCATCGACCAACCGCATGTGGAAGATCAGGCACACAGTGCGTATGCAACGGAATTTGCTTCCAAGATCATGAAAAAAATCCTTCCCTTTGTCGGCATCTATGCGGATAAAACACAGGTGCAGGAGACCGCCAAACCAGAAGAAGCTGGCTCTGAAGGTCAGGGAGACAATGATGCCGCCAAACCGGAAGAGGGCGAAAACGCTAACTAGGTATAAGTTTCCTCGTTATCTAATACATTAGTAAAGATACATGTTTCTGAGGTGGCGGTATGCTTGTCAAACACAAAACGTACCAAAGACAAAACCTGTTTTTGGTATTTTTTGTTTTTTCCCTTATCCTTGTGCTGATGATGGGGCGGCTTGGATATCTGATGATATACCGGGCGGATTATTACGGTGTGCTTGCGAAAGAACTTCACGAGAGGGAGCGGGCAATCAAGGCAGAGCGGGGAAAGATCCTTGACCGCAACGGAAATCTTTTGGCGGGTAATGTTTCCGTATCGACGATTTCCGTCATCCACAGCCAGATCAAGGAGCCGGAAAAAGTGATATCTGTCCTTTCTGCCGAACTTGGAATCGATGCGGAGACAATACGGAAAAAAGTAGAAAAGGTCTCCTCCCGAGAGAAGATCAAGTCAAATGTGGAAAAAGAAATATCCGATAAGATCCGGGGATACCGTCTGGCGGGCGTGACAGTAGATGAGGACTACAAAAGGTATTATGAGCATGGTTCGCTGGCATCCAAAGTCCTCGGTTTTACCGGCGGTGACAATCAGGGTATCATCGGTCTTGAAGTTTCCTATGAAAAATACTTAAAAGGAATCGATGGGTCGATCCTGACGATGGCGACAGCCGGCGGAACGGAGATCAAAAACGGGGCAGAGGACAGGGTTGAGCCAGTGGCGGGCTGGACGCTTACGACGAGCCTTGACTTGAATGTGATGGAGTATGCGAATCAGGTGGCGTACACGCTTCTTGAACAAAAGCAGGCAAAGACGGTGGAGATCATTATCATGAACCCGCAGAATGGGGAAATCTATGCGATGGTAAATGCGCCGGAGTTCGACCTCAATAACCCTTATGAGTTATCCGGGGGAGACGCGGGGCTTTCGGATAAGCAGAAAATGGATAAACTAAATAACCAGTGGAGAAATCTGGCGGTCAGTGATACGTATGAACCGGGTTCTACATTTAAGGTGATCACAGCGGCGGCGGCTCTGGATCAGGGGGTTGTGAAAATGACTGACACCTTTTCCTGCCCCGGGTATAAAATAGTGGAAGACAGGAGGATCCGGTGCCACAAAACGACAGGCCACGGGCATGAGACGTTTTTGCAGGGGATCATGAATTCGTGTAACCCGGTGTTTATGGAGGTGGGGGCAAGAGTGGGCGTCAGTGGCATGTTTGAACACATGAAACGGTTTGGCGTCATGGATAAGACCGGGATCGATGTGCCGGGAGAAGCCGGGACGATCATGCATAAACAGGAAAATGTAGGTGCAGTGGAGCTTGCGACGATGTCGTTTGGGCAGTCGTTTCAGCTCTCGCCGATCCGGATGATGACGTCTGTCTCCCAGATCATCAATGGCGGAAAAAAAATCGTTCCCCATTTTGGGATCAGCGCTGTAAACAGTGACGGAACTGCGATGAAAAAGTTTTCTTACGACGAGGGGGAGGAGATTTTAAGCGGAGAAAAGTCAAAGGAACTCTGTGAGGCGCTTGGCCATGTGGTGACAGAGGGAGGCGGAAAAAAAGCTGCTGTGGACGGATACTTGGTCGGGGCAAAGACCGGAACGAGCCAGAAACTCCCCCGCGGCAACGGAAAGTATATCGCCTCCTGCATCGGGTTTTCGCCGGTTGAGAATCCACAGGTGATCGCGATGGTGCGGATCGACGAACCGCAGGGCTTGTATTATGGCGGAACGATAGCGGCTCCGGCGATCTCCTCGATCTACACCAATATCCTTCCTTATCTTTTTGAAGAATAACCTCTTGCGGTTGTGGCAGTTATAGGGTACAATTACTATTGCATGAACGTGTGATTAAATTTAGATAAATGAGGTGTAAAAAGTGAATTTCTTAAGTATCATAATGCCGGCAGTGATCGCATTTGGTATCAGCGTGATCTTATGCCCGATCATCATTCCTTTTCTGAGAAAATTGAAATTTGGACAGTTTGTCAGGGATGATGGCCCACAGTCACATTTAAAAAAGGCGGGGACTCCGACGATGGGAGGACTCGTTATTCTGGTATCCATACTTCTTACGTCTCTGATCTACATAGGAAGATACCGCGAAATCCTGCCTGTGCTGTTTATGACGCTCGGGTTCGGGATCATCGGGTTTTTGGATGATTATATCAAAGTAGTCATGAAGCGTTCCCTCGGCTTGAAGCCCCTCCAGAAAATGTTCGGACAGTTTCTTGTCACAGCAGTATTTGTGTATTATTATCTGCGTGTGGCAAAAATGGATACGACGGTTCTGGTTCCGATTTCCGGAGAGACGATCGCCATGCCGGAGTGGTTGTTTATCATTTTTGTGTTCATCGTAGTGTTAGGTACAGTAAATGGTGTGAATTTTACGGATGGTCTGGACGGTCTGGCATCCGGGGTGACAGCGATCGTCGCTACGTTTTTCACATTGGCGGCATTGGTTTTTGAACCGCAGCTGACGCCGGTCACAGGCGCAGTGGCAGGAAGCCTTCTCGGATTTTTGCTCTTCAATACATATCCGGCAAGGGTATTTATGGGAGATACCGGTTCGCTCGCCCTCGGCGGGTTCGTGGCGTCGGTTGCCCTTATGCTCCATATGCCGCTTTTTATCGTGATCGTCGGTCTGGTCTATCTCGTGGAAGTGGTATCTGTCATCATGCAGGTAGGATATTTTAAGCTGACCCACGGAAAGCGGATCTTTAAAATGGCTCCGATCCATCACCATTTTGAACTCAGCGGGTTTTCTGAAACGCAGGTAGTGGCTGCGTTCAGTATCATCACAGCGATCCTGTGCATGATCGGCATCATGGTGATGTAAGGAGCATCCCCTAATATTGTAGCAGAAAAGAGGAATGAGGTATGGAACTAAAGGATAAAAAGGTTTTGGTGGCCGGTCTTGGAAAGAGCGGTATGGCGGCTTTTGCGTTGTTAAAAGATATGGGCGCCCATGTGAGTCTTTATGATGGAAAAGAGGATCTTGTACTGGAGGATATGGGTGTTCCGGTGTATCTGGGAAATTTTCCCAAAGACGTAGTCGCCGGATTTGACTGTGCGGTATTTAGTCCGGGGGTTCCTCTCGATATCCTATTGGCGGTTTTTCTGAGAGAGTGCGGCATTCCGATCATCGGAGAGATCGAGCTTGCTTATATGAGGGAAAAAGGGAAAGTGATTGGCATTACGGGGACGAATGGCAAAACGACCACGACGACGCTCGTCGGCGAGATTATGAAGGCATTTAATGAGAATACGTTTGTCGTCGGAAATATCGGAAACCCTTATACAAAGGAAGTGGAAAAGAGCAGTCCCGGTTCTGTTACGGTGGCGGAGATCAGCAGTTTTCAGCTTGAAACGATCGCCGATTTTTCGCCGGATGTGAGCGCGGTGTTAAACATCACGCCGGATCATTTGAACCGGCATAAGACGATGGAAAATTATATTGATGCCAAACTTGCGATCACGAAAAATCAGGGAAAAGAAAAACTCTGTGTTTTAAATTATGAAGATGAGGTTTTAAGGGAGAAAGCGAAAGACATTACGTGCAGGGCAGCGTTTTTCAGCAGTAAGCGTAAGCTCAAAGATGGAATGTATAAAGACGAGGCAGGAAATCTCGTTCTTGGCACCGATGGGAGAGTGCTTTTGAACCAGAAGGATACGAGACTTCCGGGAGACCATAATGCCGAAAATATCATGGCGGCGCTTCTTATGGCGTTTGAGATGGGAGTTCCGGAGGACGTTGCCATAAGAGCAGTAAAGGAATTTAAGCCGGTAGAGCATCGTGTGGAATTTGTAAAAACAGTAGCCGGTGTGGACTATTATAACGATTCCAAAGGGACAAATCCGGATGCGGCGATCAAGGGGATCCAGTCAATGGATCGCCCGACCGTACTCATCGGAGGCGGTTATGATAAAGGCGGGGATTTTACGGAGTGGATCCGGAGTTTTGACGGAAAGGTAAAGAAACTTTTGCTTCTTGGCGCCACCAAGGAAAAGATCGCGGAGGACGCCGGGAAATGCGGTTTTACAGAATATCAGTTTGTGGACTCGTTAGAAGAGGCAGTCCGCACCGCCGCCGGACTGGCGGAGCCGGGGGAGGCAGTGCTTCTCTCACCGGCATGTGCGAGCTGGGATATGTTCGATTCTTATGAGCAGCGGGGAAATATGTTTAAAGATTTCGTAAAAGGTTTGGAGTGATCATCATGAGGAACAAACAGAGGGAGAGGAATGGGCATCCGCAGGAGAGTACGTTTGATTATAGTCTCCTGCTCATTACGCTGTGCCTTGTCGGTTTTGGACTTTTGATGATATACAGTTCAAGCTCATATACTTCACAGGTCAAATATCAGGATGCCGCCTATTTTCTGAAAAAACAGCTGTTAGGAGTGATCGTCGGGATCGTCATGATGCTCGTTGTGATGAATATCAATTATCGGGCCTATCTGAAAAAGATTCCGGTTCTGCGGGTAAGGCTTGTCACGCTCATTTATTTTACAGCGGCGGCTCTCCAGATCCTTGTATCACTGATCGGTGTTGAGCGAAACGGGGCGAAGCGGTGGCTCAGTCTGGGGCCTCTTTCCCTACAGCCATCGGAGATCACGAAGATTGCTGTGATCCTGATCGCTGCTTATTTTATCCAGATGCGGCCAAAGGATATGAGCAGACTTCAGGGGATCGTCCGGGTATTTGTTCCGGTGGGGCTTTTATTTGGCCTTGTGGCACTCGAAAACTTAAGTACCGCGATCGTTGTCTTTATCGTTGCCTTTGGTATGTGTGCGGTTTCTGCCAAAAAGAAATGGCTCTATGTGCTGATCATGGGAGCCGGGGTCGTGTTTTTTGCCGCGATCATCTTTTTTGGTGAGGGTTTCCGTATGGAGCGTTTCCAGATTTGGCTGGATGTGGAACACCACGAAAAAGGGTTTCAGATCTTACAGGGACTTTATGCGATCGCCTCTGGAGGAATCTTTGGTACGGGGCTTGGCGAGAGTATGCAAAAGCTTGGTTTTATCCCAGAGCCGCATAATGATATGATCTTTTCGATCATCTGCGAGGAACTCGGGATGGTCGGCGCCGGCATCGTGATCCTTATGTTCATCCTTCTTCTCTGGCGGATTTATAATACAGCGGTCACTTCCCCGGATCTGTTCAGCGGCATGATCTGTACGGGAGTTATGATACATATTGCGACCCAAGTGGTCATGAACATCGCAGTTGTGACAAATTCAATGCCTTCTACCGGAATACCGATGCCTTTTATCAGCTATGGTGGGACGAGTGTATCCATTCTTTTGGCAGAGATGGGTCTGGTGCTTGGCATATCGCAGAAAAGGACTAAGACATGATACCAAGATAAAAAATCTGCATATTTGTAGTATTATAGTATGATTAGCAAATATGTGGATGGGGGATTTTGGTGTTTATCGAAGTGGAAGGCGGCCGGAGGGCTGCCGGTGAATTGACTGTACAAGGTGCTAAAAATGCTGTCCTTCCGATGATAGCAGCGACAGTACTATGCGGACAGACAATGATTCTTGAAAATTGTCCCAGAATACAGGATGTTTATTCCATGACAGCGGTGCTGAAAGATATCGGCGCACAGGTCAGATGGGATGAGGATAAACTTGTCATAGATACCAGTTCCATAGAAAAATATGAGATCATACAAAAAGAAGTGGGTGAGCTGCGTGCCTCGATCCTGTTTTTGGGAAGCATTCTCGGCAGGAGGGGAGAGGCAGGGATCCGGATGCCCGGCGGCTGTTCCATCGGGGCAAGGCCGATCGACTATCATCTTGGTGCCTTTGAGAAACTCGGGGTCATGGTCTGCCGGGAGGATGAGGTGATACGGTGTGTGGTGAAGGAGGCAGGGGAGGAGCTTGTACGTCTGCCATATCCGAGTGTCGGAGCCACGGAAAATGTCATTCTTTATGCGGTACTCCGAAAGGGTAGTACAACGCTTTGCAATGCGGCAAAGGAACCGGAGATCATAGAGTTGTGCGAACTTCTGCGAAAAATGGGAGCGAAGGTATCCGGCGATGGAAGCGGATGTATCCGGATCGAGGGAGTAAAGGAACTTCATGGGACTTCGTTCCGGTTAAAGACAGACCGGATCGCATTTTTGACGTATGCCGCGATGGCGGCAGGTACAGGCGGAAACGCTTATCTCAGGGTGTGCGGGGAAACCTTTGACGCCGAAAAAAGCTATCTGGAAAAAACTGGATGCCGACTCCAATGCGACAAAGAGGGCATCCGCATCAATGGGGAAGAAGGACTTCGGGCGATCCCTTATATCCGTACCGAACCGTATCCGGGATTTCCCACCGACGCACAGTCGTTGTTCCTCGCCCTTTTGTCAAAGGCATATGGGGAGAGCATCATCGAGGAGAGTGTGTTTGAAAACCGTTTTCTCGTGGCGTCCCAGCTGCGGAAAATGGGGGCGGATATCGAGGTGGCGGGCCAGCGTGCCTGCATACGGGGCGTGACAAGGCTTCATGGAGAGACCGTACAGGCGACAGATCTTAGAAGCGGGGCGGCACTTTTGCTCGCCGGGGTCATGGCAGAAGGGAAGACGGTAGTCGGAAACTGCCGGCTGATCCTGCGCGGATACGAATCGCCGGTAGAAAATATACAGGATTTGGGGCTTCAGGCAAGATATATCTGCGGCTGACCAGACCGGAAAGAGAGACAGGATGAAAAATATACCTTGGAGGATCGTGATCCCCGCATCAGTAGTTTTTATCATAGCGCTGCTCATTTTTTTGTTCCGTGTGACAGCGGTCACAGTGGAGGGAAATACATTTTTTTCAGAAGAGGTGGTTGCCTCGGAGGTGTGTTCGACCGTTCTTGACAAAAATGTCATCACGGCGTTTATCAAAAACCACCTCGGTTTTCGTGCGAAACTTCCTTACGTCAGGGAATATGAGATCAGCTATCCGGGAATCCATGAGATCCACATCAAATTATATGAAAAAAAGATCATCGCCGGGATCGCTTATATGAGCCAGTATATTTATTTTGACAAGGACGGTGTTGTCCTGAAAAGTACGAATGAGGAGCTGCCGGACATTCCTCTGTTTGAGACAAAGACGATGGCGACGTTTACTTTATATGAAAAGGTGCAGATGGAGGACGGGGAGCTGCTCAAACAGATCATGAACCTCTCCAATCTGTTCCAGCACTATGGGGTGACGTGGGACAGGGTTGTGTTTGACAGCAAAAATGCCGCCTTTTTGTATACGGGAGAAATCCGTATCAGCCTCGGAAAAAAAGACAGCTATGACGAGCAGATTTCTGCGCTTCCCAGTGTGCTTGAAACCGTTCAGGAGAACCATTTTTCCGGCGAAATCGACATGACAAATTATCATGTCAAGGGGGATATCATATTGCAGAAGGATAAGTGAAATGTAAAAATATGAAAAAACTTACATTTTGTACTTGATTATTTCAGCAAAAAACTATATTATATATTATATATGCGGATATGCGCTTTTATTCTATGTGATATTCCAGATTTTCATTTGTTTATGATAGAAGGAGGAACTGTAGTGTTAGAGATTATGAATAATGAAGCAGAATCCACCGCTAAGATTCTTGTTTTCGTTTGTTTATATAGAAGGAGGAACTGTAGTGTTAGAGATTATGAATAATGAAGCAGAATCCACCGCTAAGATTCTTGTAATTGGAGTTGGGGGAGCGGGGAATAATGCTGTGAACCGGATGATAGATGAGGGGATCAAGGGAGTCGAGTTTGTCTGTGTGAATACGGACAAGCAGCATCTCCGCAGTTGTAAGGCTCCTCTGAGTATGCAGATCGGTGAAAAACTCACAAAGGGACTTGGTGCAGGGGCAAAACCGGAAGTCGGCGAAAAGGCGGCGGAAGAGAGCCGGGAAGAACTTACGGAAGTCATTAAAGGGTGTGATATGGTATTTGTAACATGCGGCATGGGTGGCGGAACAGGAACCGGTGCAGCTCCGGTGGTAGCCCAGATCGCAAAGGACATGGGGATATTGACAGTAGGGGTAGTTACGAAACCGTTCAAATTCGAAGGAAAACAGCGCATGACAAATGCGATCGGTGGTATTGATAAATTAAAAGAACATGTAGATACGTTGATTGTAGTTCCGAATGACAAGCTGCTTGAGATCAGCGACAAGAGGACTTCGATGGCGGAGGCATTCTGTATGGCAGACCAAGTTCTCCAACAGGGCGTGCAGGGCATCACGGATCTGATCAATATGCCGGCACTGATCAATCTTGACTTTGCCGACGTCGTTACGGTTATGCAGGATAAGGGAATCGCACATATCGGTGTCGGAACAGGGAAGGGCGAGTCCAAGTGCCTTGAGGCTGTTCAGCAGGCGATCACCAGTCCGCTTCTTGAGACAAGTATCGATGGGGCATCCCATGTGATCATAAATGTTTCCGGTGATATCGGACTGCTCGAGGCAAATGAGGCAGCTACATATGTACAGGAGATGACCGGCGAGGATGCCAATATCATCTTTGGTGCTATGATGGATGAGGAACACACGGATACGGTGACGATCACAGTGATCGCTACAGGACTGGAGGAGAAGGATCCCATGTCTTCCTTTGGCAGTTCTTTTGGTGGAAAGAGCGGTATGTTTGGCAGTGCTGCGGGGAATCCTGCGGCGATGCGCCGGCCGAGTTTCCTGTCTGGCATGGGAACACAGCCGCGGACAGGTGCGGGGCAGGCTCCGGCATCCCAATCATCCCAGCCGACAGCAGAGGATATGCCGGTGGTGACAAGACCGGTGAGTACGCCTGCGGCAAAGGCAACTGACAGCCAAGAAGTACAAGAGGGAATAAAGATTCCACCGTTTCTTCAGAAAAACAGAAAATAGGAGGACTTAGAAATGTCTGTAACAGTAAAAACAATCATTGAGGTATTATATATTATCGTCTGTATCGCGATCGTTGTGGTCGTTCTGATGCAGGAGGGAAAAAACTCAGGCTTAGGAGCTGTATCCGGTGCAGCGGATACGTACTGGAGTAAAAACAAAGGGCGTTCGGCAGAAGGTAAACTGGTAAAGGGGACAGCGGTTCTTGGTGCATTATTTATCATCCTTTCCCTGATCCTCTGCATAAACATGTAAAAGGACGGACTGCTTAAAAAATTGAGCCAGATCAAAACGTAACCTCTGAAGAGTCTTTGTAAGCGAAGCTTTCAGAGGTTTTCTTTGTGGCAGTACGGTGGCGGCATCGTGCGGTGTCTGAACAGACGTTTGTATATGGATTAGGAGAATAAAAAATATGGAAAAGAAGAAGATGGTTTATGATTTTATCCGGGAGAAAGATTATAAACCGATGAAGGGAAAAGAGATGGCGCTTTTGTTCGGCGTGCCAAAGAAGGAAAAAAAGCTCTTTTACGATATTTTGGACGAGCTTGTGGCAGAGGGAAAGATCATCTCAGACCGGAATGGCAGATACCGTCTCCCAGAGGAAAATGTAAATACGGGTGTATTTATGGCGACGAGCCGCGGGTTTGGCTTTGTACGGATCGAAGGTCAGAGAGACGATATATTTGTTCCAGAGCCTTATGTGGGAAGCGCTTTTGACGGAGACGTGGTCATGGTTCAGATCTTCCGGGAGGCGGAGGGAAAGGAAAGGCGCCGCGAGGGAAAAGTGATCCGCATTTTAGAGCGCAGGAACGAGACGGTAGTAGGTACTTTTATGCGAAACAAGCATTTTGGCTTTGTCGTTGTGGATCGTGAGAAATTTACAAGTGATATCTATATTCCGAAAGGAAAGACGATGGACGCTGTGACGGGCCATAAAGTAGTGGCAGAGATCGAGGACTTTGGCGATGGCGTGAAAAACCCGCAGGGAAAGATCATAGAAATCTTAGGCCATGAAAACGATCCGGGAGTGGACATCTTGTCGATCATCCGGGGCTTTGGTCTTCCGGAGGAATTTCCGGAGGAGGTCATGCGGCAGGTAGAGCGGATTCCCTCGGAGGTGGCAAAGGAAGAGATCGCCGGGCGGATCGATCTCAGAGACCGGCAGACTGTGACGATTGATGGCGAGGATGCGAAAGACCTTGACGATGCGATCACGTTAAAAAAACGAGAGGATGGCGGGTATGAACTCGGCGTGCATATTGCAGATGTGACAAATTATGTGACAGAGGGTTCGCCATTGGATAAAGAGGCATTGAAGCGGGGGACGAGTGTATACCTTGCTGACCGTGTCATACCGATGCTGCCCCATAAGCTCTCCAATGGGATCTGTTCGTTGAATGAAGGGGTTGACCGGCTGGCGCTCAGCTGTATCATTTCTTATGATGGAAAAGGACGGATCACGGATCACCGGATCGGCGAATCGGTCATCTGCGTAGACCGGCGCATGAGTTATACGGAGGTAAATGCGGTCGTGGCGGGGAAAGACGATGCAGTATCGGAGAAATACCGGGAACTGGTGCCGATGTTTGAGACGATGCAGGAACTGGCTCTTGTTCTGCGTAAAAACCGAAAAAAACAGGGTTCGATCGATTTTGATTTTCCAGAGTGCAAGATCAAACTGGATCAAAACGGTCATCCGCTAGACATCATTCCTTATGACAGGAACGACGCCACGAGGATCATCGAGGAGTTTATGTTAGCCGCGAATAAAGTGGTCGCAGAAGACTTTTTCTGGCAGGAGGTTCCGTTTGTATACCGGACGCATGAGTATCCGGATATGGAGAAGATCAAAGAACTGGCTGCACTTGCGAGGAGTTTTTCGCATTCTTTGAAGCTTGGGAACGGAGAGGTTCATCCCAGAGAGGTACAAAAACTGATCGAGAGCATCGAGGGGACGGACGAAGAGATATTTTTAAGCCGGCTCACGCTTCGGGCGATGAAGCGGGCGGTGTATTCGACAGAAAATGATGGGCATTTCGGACTTGCCACGAAATATTATTGTCATTTTACCTCGCCAATCCGAAGATACCCCGATCTGCAGATCCACCGGATCATCAAGGAGACACTCCGGCGTGGCATCGGGGAGAAGAGAAGGGAGCATTACGAATCCATTCTCCCGCATGTGGCGAAGGCGGCGAGCGACCTTGAGCGGCGGGCAGACGAGGCGGAGCGCGAGGTTGACAAGCTGAAAAAGGCGGAGTATATGGCTTCCCGGCTCGGCGAAGTCTATCAGGGGATCATAAGCGGGGTGACGTCGTGGGGGATTTATGTGGAGCTTCCGAATACGGTAGAGGGCATGGTGCGGCTCTCCGATATCGAGGATGATATTTATGACTATGACAGCGACAATTATAAGGTGACAGGGAGATACAGCGGCAGAGAGTACCGTCTGGGGCAGCCATTGGAGATACAGGTGGCAGGAGCAGATCCATTTACCCGGACGATCGATTTTGTGATTCCGGAAAGGAGGGATGGACAAAATGGCAAAGGACACCGTTAAACTTGTAGCAAATAATAAAAAGGCGTGGCACGATTATTTTATCGAGGATAAGTATGAGGCAGGGATCGAGCTGCATGGAACCGAGGTAAAATCGATCCGCATGGGCCACTGCAGCATTAAGGAAGCCTTTATCCGTGTGGAAAAGGGCGAGGTATTTATTTATGGAATGCATGTAAGCCCATATGAGAAAGGAAATATTTTTAATAAAGATCCGCTTCGTGTCAGAAAGCTTTTGCTTCACCGGAGTGAAATCCGCAAACTGATCGGGAAAATGGCACAAAAAGGTTACACACTCGTTCCGCTGCAAGTGTATTTTAAGGGAAGCCTGATCAAAGTGGAGATCGCACTGGCAAAAGGAAAAAAACTGTACGATAAGCGGGACGACATCGCAAAGAAGGATCAGAAGCGTGCCGCCGAGCGTGACTTTAAAATAAAGAATTTGTAATAATTTTGTAATAAATTTAACATTTCTGCATATACTCTTAATATAAAGCGAGGTAGAGTGTATGAAGAAAATAAAAGTCATTGTAACAATATTATACGCAGCTTTTGTGGTTGAAATCCTCGGCGCATGGAGCAGCACAGCAGAAGCACAGGAAACGCTGGCATATGCGCAGACGATGGATTCCCAGATGGTTGTGGAGGAAAATCTCATTGAGGCGCAGGAGCTTGCCGCAAAAGAGGAGTACGCAAGGATAAAAACCGAAGAGCGGGAACGCTGCAATGAATATTACGAAGTGATCAACTCGACACAGGAGGAAGAGAACGACAGAAAGCGGGAAAAAGAGGAGAAGCGTAAGGAACAGATCCGCAAGCGCAAGCGTGAAGAGAAAAAGATCCTAGAGCGCATCGTGGAGGCGGAAGCCGGCGATCAGGACTTAAAAGGGCGCATTCTCGTGGCAAATGTCATTATGAACCGGGTCAAGTCAAAGCATTTTCCGGGTTCTGTGAAAAGTGTCGTTTTCGCGCACAGGCAGTTCTCGCCGGTACAGAACGGAAGTTATTACCGCGTGCATGTATCGGAAAAGACGAAAAAAGCAGTGGAAAAGGCGTTAGATGGGAAGGATTATTCCGAGGGCGCATTGTATTTTATGTGCCGGAGTGCCTCGAGCCGGTCGAATGTCGCATGGTTTGACCGGGCGCTTACCAGAGTGAAAAAATATGGGTGTCATGAGTTTTTTAAGTAGTTTATTAAGTAGTCTATTGTAAAATGGATAAAAAAATGGTAGAATTGTGACGAATAACAGAAGAAAGGATTGATATCAGAATGAGTATCATGTATAAAAGTACGCGGGGAAACAAAGATCAGGTGACAGCTTCCCAAGCGATATTAAAGGGACTGGCAGACGATGGGGGTCTTTTTGTGCCGGAGAAGATACCGGAACTGGAGACAGAGCTTTCCAAATTGTCCGGACTTTCTTATAAGGAGACTGCCTATGAGGTGATGCGGCTGTTTTTGTCTGATTTTACCAGAGAGGAACTGATGTACTGCATCGATGGTGCTTATGATGATAAGTTTGATACCGAAGAGATCGCGCCGCTCGTAAAAAAGGATGGTGCGTTTTATCTGGAGCTTTTTCATGGAAAAACGATCGCATTTAAAGATATGGCGCTTTCGATCCTGCCATACCTTATGACGACGTCCGCCAAAAAGAACGGGGTAAAAAATGAGATCGTCATCTTGACAGCGACCTCCGGTGATACCGGAAAGGCGGCGCTTGCCGGATTTGCGGATGTGAAGGGGACAAGTATCATCGTATTTTACCCGAAAAACGGTGTGAGTCCGATCCAAGAAAAACAGATGGTGACGCAGAAGGGAAAAAATACCCATGTGGTCGGGATCCGTGGCAATTTTGACGATGCCCAGACCGGCGTCAAGAAAATGTTTGGCTCGAAAGAACTCGCCGAGCAGATGAATGCGGCGGGCTATCAGTTTTCGTCTGCCAATTCGATCAATATCGGCCGTCTCGTACCGCAGATCGTTTATTATGTCTATGCCTACGGTCAGCTCATGAAAAAAGGGGAGCTACAGTGCGGGGACAAAATGAATGTCGTCGTCCCTACCGGTAATTTTGGAAATATCCTTGCCGCTTATTATGCAAAAAAGATGGGGCTTCCGATCGAAACGCTGTTTTGTGCGTCCAATGAAAATAAGGTGCTTTTTGACTTCTTCCAGACAGGAACATATGACCGCAAGAGAGAGTTTATCCTTACCTCTTCTCCGTCAATGGATATCCTGATCTCCAGTAACCTCGAGAGGCTGATCTACCAGATCGCCGGGGAAGATGGGGCAAAGACAAAAGAGCTTATGGAGGCTCTTACGAGAGAAGGTGAGTACAGCATCACCGATGATATGCGCGCACGTCTCGGTGATTTTGCGGGGGGCTATGCATCAGAGAAGGAAACGCAGGATGCTATTAAGAAAATGTACGACAAGACAGGTTATGTGATGGATACGCATACCGCAGTGGCGAGCCATGTCTATGCGCAGAAGGCAGCCGGAACCGGGCTTCCTACAGTGATCGCATCGACAGCGAGTCCGTATAAATTTACAAGAAGCGTCATGAATGCCATTGATGCGAAATACGACAGCATGTCGGATTTTGAACTTGTCGATAAACTGAATGAAATATCCGGAGTAAAAGTTCCGCAGGCGATCGAGGAAATCCGCTCGGCGGCGGTGCTGCATGATACGATCTGCGACAAGACGGAGATGGAAAAGACGGTAAAAAGCATTCTCGGATTATAGTATACGATACTAGATAATGTATAAGATATCATACTAGTATGGCGGTGTTTTGACCATAAAGAAGAGGAACTGGGGGATTAGATCAGATGAAGTTCAGACCATGTATCGACATACATAATGGAAAGGTGAAGCAGATCGTCGGTGGAAGCCTGCAGGATGCGGGAAACCACGCCAGAGAGAATTTTGTCTCGGAGATGAAAGCTGCTGACTATGCAAAACTGTACCGGGAAAAGGGGCTGCAAGGAGGCCATGTCATCCTTTTGAATCCCGCCGGAAGCGAGTATTATGATGCGGATGTAAGGCAGGCAGAAGGGGCGTTCCGGGAGTATCCGGGAGGACTTCAGGCAGGAGGCGGGATTACGCCGGGAAATGCGGGAAAATTTCTGGAGGCAGGGGCAAGCCATGTAATCGTCACGTCGTATGTCTTTTCCGGTGGTGAGATCCATTTTGAGCGTCTGCGGGAGTTAAACCGTCAGGTCGGAAAAGAGCATCTTGTATTAGACCTGAGTTGTCGTGAGCGGGATGGTGTTTATTACATTGTCACTGACCGGTGGCAGAAGTTTACCAGACAGCCTTTGGATGAGGCGCTGATGAGAGAACTCAGTTCATATTGTGATGAATTTCTTGTCCACGGTGTAAATGTGGAGGGAACAGGCGGCGGCATTGACCGCGGTCTTGTGGAAATTCTTGCAAAATGCACGGAAATTCCGGTCACATATGCCGGCGGGATCGGAACATATGAGGATTTGGAAATGCTCCGGAAGATTTCTGGCGGAAAAATTGATTTTACGATCGGGAGCGCACTGGATCTGTTTGGCGGAGTGTTAGAAATGGATGAAATTATTACAAATTTTAACGATTGAATGACTTTAAAATTTAAAAAAATATTACAAAAAAAAGTACGAAAAATGGTTGTTTTTAAAAGAGACAGCCATTTTTTTTATAAAAAAGACTTGATTTATCTGACGAACATGTTATAATATGTTACAGATTTGTTACAGAACTGTAGCATATATGTAGCAGATCAGATTACGTAGTTTGCGAAAATATTAAGAAAATATTTTAAATGGTAAACTACAGGAAACAGGAGACGATCATGAACTCAAAAAAGATATTCAAAATTCTTTTTACTTTGATTTTGGCAATGGCGTGTAGTCTGGCTGTTGTGGGAACGACATCAAAGGCGGCAAAAAAATCATATACAGATAAGGATTTGAAATACATGGCAGCGATCATTTTCTGCGAGGCGGGAAATCAGTCTTATGCAGGAAAGGTAGCAGTGGGGTGCGTTGTGATGAACCGGGTCAATTCTTCCCGGTTTCCGAACACAGTACTCCGCGTGATCAAGCAGCCGGGGCAGTTCAGCCCGGTTCGTCAGGGAAAATTCGCAAGGGAAGTGCGTAAAGTTGCAAGCGGAAAATATTCATATGGTGCGCGAAGACAGTGTATGAAGGCGGCGCAGGAAGTATTGGAAGGACAGCGAAACGTCACGTATAAAGGAAGAAAACTCAGCATGAAACGATATCATTTCTTCAGCGGGAGACTTGCTAGTCCGAAGATCAGGATCGGCGGGCATCAGTTTAAGTAGAAAAGAATAACAAGAAGAACAAGAATAACAAGACATCCGTTCAAAACAAGCGCAAGCAAGCTTACGAAAAGTTTTGAACGGATGTCTTGTTGATTCTTGTTGCATTGCGAGGTATGTTTTATCAGACCTTGCTTGTATAGATAGGAATAACAAGTGAAAATAAATAAGCCTACCTTGTACTTGGCTATATATTACTATACCACACAGAAAATAAAATTTCAAGAGGGTTTGCAAAAAACAAAGACGTCCATTCAAAACAAACACAGCAAGCTTAAAAAGTTTTGAACGGACGTCTTGTTGACTTATTTATTCTGGCAAGTTTTTAAATTGTTAATTAAATTGTTAATCGAACAATGCGTTTCGGAGTACTTCTTATCGCATTATACACGGTAGGAACAACAAGCATAAATAAATAAGTCTAACCGGGGAATCAGCCACTTGTGGGTGGTCTCTTCCCTATCTATAAATCACTATACCATACGGATGATAAATTTTCAAGGACTTTTGCAAAAATATAATTCAGTAAGTAAAAATTTCTATATTTGGTGCTTGTGCTTCATCATCAGATATGCTAAAATTGTGGGTGAGAAATCAAGGACTTTATGGTGTACCACCTGACACTGTTACTAGCAGTGTCAGGTAAGGCATGGTACTACAGCTACCACACAATACAGATGTTATCTGCGATACACACGCTATTATTATAAGGGAATTGTCGGCTTATTTCAACAATTCTTTTCGATTGCTCTGTGTAAAGCAGATAAGAGATGTGACCTTTCGATAATATGGCGAGGTGACGGTGTGGACGCATACCTGCACCTCGTTCTTGCTTTCTCACTGAGTTCCCTTGGCGGCAGTGGAATGCTGCTGCCGGGGATTCGTGAGAAACCAGAGTGAAACGTGAGAAACTATGGTTTTGTTCGCATGCCATAGTTTTTTGTTTTTATACTCTGGATTTCAGACAAGACACCAAATCCTGTACAAAAATATAGTATGTCCGGTTTTGGTGGAAAAATACAGAAAGAGAGGTACATAAAAGATGAAACTGAAAAAAAGAAAAGGATGGGCGTTGTTTGTCACGGCGGCATTGCTTGTGGGCATCTTGACATCTGGCAGAACGCCAGTTGGCAAAAATGATTTGGTTTTGGCGGCAGAGATATCTGCTTCGGCGGAGAACAATTATGGACTGAAAAATCCAGTCGTGAAAGCGGTAGCACCGCCAGCGAAGACAAGCCACGGATTAAGCAATCCCAGAAATGATAACGGTACCGTGACGTGGGACTGTGTGTATTTTGGAAGTTACTGGCAGAGTGATACGAATGGGGATGGAGTAGCAGATCAGAACGACGAGAAAGAGCCGATTAAGTGGAGGGTTCTTTCTGTAGATGGGGATGATGCGTTTTTATTGGCGGATAGGAATCTGGATGTGCAGGAGTATGATGATACAGAGGAGGAGGAGGTTACGTGGGAGACATGTACAATGCGAAGTTGGTTGAATGGTACATTTTTGAATAATGCGTTCAACGAGTCAGAGCAGGAGGCGATAAAAGTAACAGATGTAGTTAATGAGGATAATTCAGAGTATGGTACAGAGGGAGGAAATGATACACAGGACAAGGTATACCTTCTGTCGCTCAGTGAGGTAATGAATCCGGAGTATGGGTTTGGTTCTGTAGAAAGTGATAATAATACAAGAAAAGCGGTGAATACTTCCTATGTGGCAGCGGGGGGAGAGATAAACGTTATGATGGAAAGTGCCGGGAATACAGATGATTGGTGGCTGCGGTCGCCGGGCGGCATTAGTGATATCGCGTCCCTTGTGGGTAGCTGTGGCTATGTATACAAGGATGGTAACGATGTCCACGCTATTATTATGTCGCGGCGCGTCCCGCTTTGTATTTGAATCTGTCATCCAATTCAGGATGGGAAAAAGCTGAGACGGTATCTTCAAATGGAGGAGAGCTAGCTGCTGTATGGGATTGTGTATGGTTTGGAAATTATCCACAGAGCGATGCGACCGGGGCGGTGAAAGAACCCATCAAGTGGCGTGTCCTCTCGGTAAATGGAGACGATGCGTTCTTATTAGCGGACCAAAACTTAGATTGTCAGAGATACAATGATACATATACAGGCGTCACATGGGAGACATGTACGATGCGGTCATGGCTGAATAGCAGTTTTCTAAATAAAGCTTTTACTGCCTCCGAGCAGGTGGCGATCAGAAACACGACCGTAGTCAATGAAGATAATCCATATAATAATACAGAAGGTGGAAATAATACGACGGATAAAGTGTACCTTCTATCACTTAGTGAGGTGATGAATCCTTCGTATGGGTTTACCTCTGATGATTATAATGAGTATGCAGAAAGTCGGAGAGCAAAGAATACCGCATATGCGAAAGAACAAGGTGCTAGGACAAGTACCAGCACAGAGTATGCAGGAAACGGAGATTGGTGGCTGCGGTCGACGGGCTACAGTAGTTTTGATGCATCCGGCGTGGGTTGCTTGGGACATGTCAACCGGCTTGGTTACGGTGTCGACCATAGTAGTGTCGCGGCGCGTCCCGCTTTGCATTTGAATTTATCCGATACGTCTCTTTGGTCATATGCCGGCACAATATCTTCTGATGGAGAAGAGAATGAAGTTATAGCTCCGAATCCGGCTCCATCTGCTACCCCGCCGGCATTGACGACACAAGATGTAAAACCACAGACTGCACCTCCGACGGTACAGTCTCCAGTGTCGGCAGTTGCACCATCGGTATCGTCTGCACAGAATGAACAGCCACAGCCTACGGTTTCTTCAACGGTAAAAGTAGGGCAAGTAACCGTTTTGAAACTGAAGGCAAAGAAGAAAGCCATTCAGGCGAGTTGGAAAAAGGTTTCTGGTGCAAATGGCTATGAGGTACAGGTCAGCACTTCAAAGAAATTTGCAAAGAAGAGTGTGAAAACTACGAAAAAGACGCAACTTACCATAAGCAAGCTGAAAGCAAAGAAAAAATATTTTGTCCGGGTTCGTGCGTATCGTGTGACCGATGGGAAGAAAATATATGGGAAGTGGAGTAAGACGCTGAACGTAAAGACGAAAAAATAAAGTTGCAATAATTATTATAGTATAGTATACTATACTATAATATAGAAGTAACTGTGTTGCAAGGTGGACAGCCTCCCGAACTTCATGCCCGGTTCGCCGGAGTACATAAGAAGGGAGGTGGTGTAGATGACAGCTTTTGAAATCCTTTCGATTTTCATTGGTATATTGGCATTGCTAGTTACCTTTGGTAGTTTTGTTATTGCATTGCTTGCCTTTCTCGATAAGAGGAAACAGCAAAAAAAATAAGCCTACCTTGTATCTTGCCGGATGTAGGTAGGCTTTATCCTATCCACGGAGGACAACCACTTTGTGGGCGGTTGCTTCCTTTACTTATAGAATACTATACCATACAGGAGATGAATTTGCAAGAGAAAAATGAAATAAGCCCACGACAAACGCATGAATGTGTTTCTCAACTAAACCTTTATGCATAACTAAAAAA
>JAMPFC010000031.1 GCA_023664685.1 Roseburia sp.
CCCTGATATTTTAACCGTATTAAAAACACTTCTGTCCTTCAGTTCACCAAACCACAAACCGGATATCATCGGTTTGACATCAAAAATTTTATCCTCACCATTACTAAAAGATATCAACAAAAGATAGTTTTCAAGCGGTTTTACTTCTATTGGTTTTGGTCTAAGCAAATCAGCACCTCCTTGCTATTGTAAAGGCTTGATCTTAAAAAATGGCTCTCCATCTTGCAAAAGCTTCCAGTTTGCATGAAGTTCCTCCTCGTGCAATAATATCCATGCCTCCACATATTTTCGCTGCTTTCTTGGCAACTCACCTTCTATGAGATTCCCATCAAAAGCCTAATAGCTGTTATCAGTTTATGTTTGACTTGTTTCAGTCTTGGCTATTCGCTTGGTAAGAATAGCAAGACACAAATAACCGCCTCAGTCTGCAAACTAGCGGTTATTTTTGACCTCTATAATGTGGACTAGCCGTCTATCGGCAGTACCTTTTATATTGTTATACTACCACTTGTTTGTGTATATGTCAATATACTGCGAAATTAACCCACTCGTAAAATGGGGCTATCCTCTATAATAATCTAAAAGCGCACGATCGATCTCACAGATTTTCTCTTCTTCCGAAATATTTTTCAGCAATGAAATCTTTCCAATTTCTTCTCTGTCGAGCCGCAGCTGTTCGATTTTTTTTAATTCTTCCGGTTTTAATGTGATCCCATACAGACAACCGTATTCTTCTCGACATTCTGTAGAGAAATAGTCCGGCACTAAGTTGAGATGCATAAGACCCACGTAATCAATTTTCACGTCAGAAAGCCCGAGTTCCTCGTAACACTCACAGATAATGCACTGTCTGGGGGATTCGCCTTCCTCCCTACAACCGCCAAACGTCTCCCAAACCTTTCTATAATTATTCCAACCAAGTAAATACTCACCGTCCACGACCACCACTGCCAGACAGTGCGTAACAGGCGAAAACTTTTCCATTACCTCCTTTTCCTTGGCATTGATCATTTCAACAAATTCATTTCCCCTTGAATCTTTACATATCATGGCAGACCTCCTGTGTTAAAACAATGCTACTATCTTCATCCATAAAAAAGAACCACTGGCTCGCAAGACATTTTATGATAAAAGCTATACATTCTGCGAAAACGGGTGCTTCACTCTCTATTTTGATAAAATCCGTTTTTACTGTATTCCGACCACTTCAAAAACATTTCACGATAATTCTTTTTAATAAATTTCTTTATCTTCAATACTTCTCTGTCATTCAATTTTCCCTTATTTTGAAGTACAGTATCCCCATTTTCTTTTACAAAAAATTTAGCTGAACTTCCTTCCGTAAGCTGTTTATCACTTGCATGTACATGCATACACTCAACAGTGCAAAAAGACGTAAAATACAAAAAATATCCGGCAACCATATATTCATAATATTTCGGCATATCAATCCTCCATAAACTCAATATTGTTTAATAAATAGTCCCTTACAATCTGAATTTCTATATCACTCATTGTTGTTTCAAGTATCTCACAATTATGATCAAATACAATAGCCATTTCTGGATTATTCAAATTCAACACCTTTATACTCCTATCTTCTTTGGTAAAAGCGTAACCATTTATAATCATATCTGATTCTTCTGCAACAACCTTATAATCAATCATATTCAATCCTCACTTTCTTTATCGGTGCTAAAAATTTATATGCATCATAGTACAAATCATTCAGAATCGGAATAAGATCTATATACTCTTCTTCGGGTTCCTGATTATGAGCATACTTAGCCATGACTACTAAATATCCATTATCCCATTCTTTAATTTGCGTATATCTTTCTAAAGAATATGGCGCGCGAAATCTAATAATATACTTATCATATTTAAAAATCGTATATTCGTCTTTACTACTTAAAATTGCTTCATCTGGCATTTTTCCTCCCCCTCACTCTGTCAAGATATACCTGACGCTCCTGCCTTTCCCACTCGAAACAATCACACCCTTTTCCGTCATATACCGGAGCAGGCGGGAAGCAGTAGAGGCACTGATTCCAAGCTGTTGTTCCACATCAACTCTTGTAACCGAACCGTGATCTTGGGCAAACTCAAGGACGATGCTTTCTTCTTCACTCAAGGACGATATCTGTTTCGGTTGTGTGCTTTCTTCCGCCTCGTGCTGTGCATTGACATTCGGCAGCGTGATCTTGAAAGCATTGCTGGTACTCTCGATGATCGGCTTTTTTTCCATCTTTTCATATGCTTTCATGATTTTACGCATGCCAGTTCCATATGCCTCGATCAACTGCAAACGATAAAACACATTCGCCAAGTTCTCATTTCTACACACGGAAAGACCTACCATGATATCCTCCATGTCAATCCCCGGCAAAAGTCCCCCAACAGATACAAACTCGATTCGATCCGTATATATATTGATCAGTGCGCTTGCATGAAACGCATAATCCCTGTGTACGATCAAATTGAGTAAAGCCTCCCGTACCGCCACTTCCGGGTAATCTCTTGTATCAATACGCAGCAGCTTATCAAAAGCTGCATGGGTCTGGTTGTGAAAATCAATGAAATCATAGACTTCATTCAACTGTTTCATCAGAGAGCCAGTAAATTCACGACGGTCTTTAAACACGCTCTGGTCGGTATCCTGAAAAACAGCTGCCTTGATCGTATGCACGCATTGTTCAGACAACAATAAACCAAGATTTGTATATATACCGTCATTGTTTACTATTTTCAATGTCTGCATCTGCTGCACTTCAAAATCAATACTATGTCTCGCAAATTCCCTCGTGACTGCCTCAAAGGTCAAATCCTGCTCCAAAGAACGCATTTCTTCAAAACGATCCCCATCCGTTTCTTTAATCATGCGCCGGATCGCTGTATCCGTAGCCGGAACAGAAGAATAACCCTGACGAACATATACACCCTCCGGACGCAATCCTTTTTTCGCAATATAATAAGGGCGTTCTGTTCCCCTCTGGACGTCAACAGCAATAATTGATTTCCCCTCTGTCTCTAATGTTTCATAATGGACAAACATCGTAAGATCTGGCTTGACCGCATCCCGGATCATATTGCTGATCTGCAATGCCGCCTTGTCCGGATTCTCCAAACCAACTACACTCCCGTCATCCCGGATACCAACATATAATTTTCCGCCTTCACAATTTGCAAAAGCTATCATTTCTTTTCTGATATCATCTGTAACACTTTCTTTTAGTTCGACCGTTTCACTCTCTTGAAAAAGCATAAACTGCCTCCTTCATCAAAGTTACCAATAATACAGGGTACTACTCATAGTATACCCTTTCTCGTCAATCAAGTCAAATAAAATGACGAGATTTTGACGAGATTTGACGAGAAAGACGAGACAATCCTATAAACACCATAAAATAAATAACCCGCCTTAGTGGGCATTCACTTCGTTTCGTAGTTCAGTGCCGCCCACTAAGCGGGTTATCTATTCTATGGTTTCACTCCAAACTATTCTTCTGCGGTGTCTGGCACAGATTAAGGCCGGAAGCATCAACCACGATCTCGCCGCCATTTTCCTGCACGGAGTCCTCCTCCTGCTCCTCCTCTTCCAGAAGGCTGTCATAATCCTTTGGATCCTTTTTCTGAGCGAGGCCCTGCATGGATTTTGCGCCGAGGTACATGTCCTTATCAAAGTCCATGAGAAACTTTTCGTCGGAGCCGGGAACACGGTCGCCATTCATCATCCGTCTGGCAATCTCAAGGGCGCGCGCCATATCCTCAAATCTCTCACCGGTCGCCTCCGCAGCCTCCTTTGCTGCCTCCGCCTGCTCCTGATACATCTCGCGGAGGGATTTTTTCTCATCTTCCTCACGCATCTTGTCCAGTTCCTCATCCGTATATTTTTCCCATGCATCGGACAATTCCAGATCCACACCGTTTTCACGGTACTCATCCAGTATCGTCTCGCTTGCATTTACCTGTATCTTATCATCATTTGCCGCCACCGTTTTTTTCGGCTGATATGACGCCGCCGAAACTCCCTGCGCCATCGTGGCACTTCCTGTACCTGTGATTCCCGTCATCCATGACCCCTTCTTTCTTCTTATCCTTTTATGCACGTCATCATCGTTACTAAAAAACGACGCTTTCACGCAGTTCTCTCTATATATATCGGCAAACCAAATCATAACAATAACCTTTATCTTTTTATCCCCTTTTGATCCATCGCTCACGGTACAGACGGATGAGAAAGATCACGCCCCGGAAGCATAATTCAAGACACATCGCCACCCATACGCCGGTAAGCCCCCACCGCTTCGACAAGAATAAGGCAAGCGGCAGACGCACAAACCAAATACTGGAAAAATTCATCAGACTAGAAACAAACGTATCCCCGGCTCCACGCAGTACACCGGATACAACGATCGACGCCGCATACATCGGCTCTGCAAATGCTTCGATCCGCAAAATCCGGATTCCAAGTTCCCGCACTGCCGCATCCGGCGTGAGAAGTGCCATCATCGCAGGGGACAGAACAAACATCGCCGCCCCTGTCACGGTCATAATTGCGATCCCCATGCCGACGGACAGCCGCGAAAACCGCCTGACAAGCCGGAATTTTCCGGCGCCAAGGCTCTGCCCGGTCAGCGTGGCGGCGGCGTCTGCAATTCCATATCCCGGCATATAGCAGAGGCTCTCCGCTGTGATCCCAAATGAATTGGCGGCGATCGCCACCGTTCCCAGAGGCGCCACGATACGGGTCGTCCCGATCATAGCACCGCACATCATCACATTTTCCAGACCGATCGGAACTGCCAGACGAATCGCCCGACATACACATTCCTTTTTCAGACGCCAGCTCTCGCCGCGTCTCAGCTTAAACACATGAGAACGCAGACACAAAAAAGAAACCATCAAAACCGCAGTGACAAGTTCCGCAAGTGCTGTGCCGAGCGCCGCCCCCATCACATGAAGCCCCGCCCCCGGAATAAAAATCCGAAAACCGGCAAAAGAAACCTCTCTTGACGGAAAAATCAACATGCTATTAAACAGCACATCGAGAACACACATCAGTATATTCAGGCATCCCGGCGTCCGCATATCCCCGCTGCACTGGAGCATCGCACCCGCCAAGCGGTTCAACTGCATCATCGGAAGAAAAAGGATAAAGATCAGAAAGTACTGCGACGCCTCCCTCCGGATCTCCGGTGCCGCACCAAGCCAGCCCGGAAGCCGGTTCCAGATCATAAGCCCACACAACACAAAAAAGAGGCAGGCAATGAGAGCCGCTAAAAGCGACTGTCTCATGATACCTCTTGCCTCTTTTATTTTTCCCGCACCAATGCAATAAGCTGTCTGGATCGAAAATCCTGCCGCCACCGCACCCGTAAGGCCGCCAAAAAGCCATGTGCTGCTCGAGACAAGCCCGATGGACGCAGAAGCCCCTGCTCCCAGACTTCCTACCATTGATGCGTCGATATACTGCATCACGACCGAAGTAACCTGTGCCATGATCGCCGGAATACTCAGATGAAATACAAGCTGAAACTGCTGCAGACGAGACATTTCTTTTCCCGTTTTCATCTGTTCAAGCAAAGCCTCACCTTTGGTCATCACTCCGTTCCTTTCGCTCTTCCTTTGTTCCCTCATTCGCAAGGAAACGGTTCACCGCACTAAACACAGCCCGAACCGACGCCCTCGTTATGTTGGAGCTGATTCCAACGCCATGTGTCACGATCCCCTTATTTTCATCCATCAGATGGATATAGGCAGACGCCTGTGCGTTTGACCCCTGCTGGAGAGCATGTTCTGTATAATCCAGTACCCGGATTGGCATATTGATCTCGCCCTGAAGCGCTCTTTGCGCCGCATCGATCGGCCCGTTTCCATATGCCTCGACCGTCTTTTCTGCCCCACGGTATGTAAAAGTCAGATATACTTTTGTATCAAATTCACTCTCACCAACCTCATCGCTCAGATCCTCTACCTTTAACTTACGGAAATGGTATGGCTCTTTCCTGTCAATATAATGAGCCTTAAACTCCTTCATGATCTGCTCCGGGGACACCTCGCCCTGACGCTCTGAGATCACTTGGATGATATCTGCAAATTCCTTATGCATGCTCTTCGGAAGCTTAAATCCAAAATACGTATCCATCACAAATGCCACTCCGCCCTTGCCCGACTGGCTGTTGATGCGGACGATCGGCTCATACTCCCTTCCGAGATCGCTCGGATCGATCGGCAGATACGGAACTTCCCAATGCTCCTGCTTTCTCTCCTTCATCGCCTGCACGCCCTTATTGATCGCATCCTGATGAGAACCGGAAAATGCAGTAAATACAAGCTTTCCGGCGTACGGATGGCGCATATCCATATCCATTTTATTACAGCGTTCATAAACATCAATGATCTCATTGACATCTTCAATCTCAAGTTTGGGGTCGATTCCCTGCGAGAACATATTGTATGCGATATTCAGCACATCCACATTTCCTGTCCTCTCCCCATTTCCAAACAGAGTTCCCTCAATCCGGTCAGCCCCGGCTAACAGCGCAAGCTCCGCAGACGCCACAGCTGTCCCCCGGTCATTGTGGGGATGCACACTGAGGATCACCCGCTCCCGGTCGCTAAAATGAGTGGACATCCACTCGATCTGGTCTGCATATACATTCGGTGTATTCATCTCCACCGTGGAAGGGAGATTGATGATCACAGGTTTTTCTTTACTTGCCCCCCACTCATCCATTACCGCCTCACATACTTCTAATGCATACGGAAGTTCTGTTCCGGTAAAACTCTCCGGCGAATACTCCAAAATGACCTCTCCATCATAGTTCTTCATATGCTTCTTCACCATTTTTGTTCCATCGACAGCAATCTGTTTGATCTCATCCTTTGACATATGAAATACCACATCCCGCTGAAGGGTCGAGGTGGAATTATAAATATGGACGACTGCGCGTTTTACCCCTTTGAGGGACTCAAACGTCCGCTCGATCAGATGCTCCCTGCACTGGGAAAGAACCTGAACCGTCACATCATCCGGAATCAGCCTGCGGTCTACAAGCTGTCTCAGAAAATCAAACTCGATCTGCGACGCACTCGGGAATCCGATCTCAATCTCCTTAAATCCTAATTTAACAAGTAAATTAAAAAACTCAATCTTCTCTTCTACGACCATCGGCTCGATCAAAGCCTGATTTCCGTCTCTTAAGTCCACACTGCACCATACCGGTGCCTTTTCAATTTCTTTATTTGGCCATGTCCTCTCAGGAAAATCAACGACTGGCACTCTTTTATATTTTTTAAAATTTAACATGATTTGTTTCCCCTCTCTGTAAAATCCAAAATAATGCTTTTACCAATACTCTATTTTACTCCATTCGAGTATAAAGTCAAGTACCGGAATCCTTTTGTTTGTGTCACTCATCCGAACCCGCAGCCGGCGGAGCAGTCGGTTCTTGCTGTCCCCCCTCCGACTGCGTAAGTAGGACTTCTACCCTCACTTTGGATTTTAGCTTAAGGTTTTCTGGCAGATCAAAACTCACCTCTACTGTATGTCTTCCCGCCGTCAGTCCGCTTACATCGATCGATGCGCCAAGACTGGTAAGCGTGACATTTTTGAGATCCTCTTCCCCGCCTGTTATCGTAATGTTATGTCTCTGGTTCTCATCCACATAACTGAAATTCAAGTTCGATGGCAGATTTTTCAGGTTAATATCCGAATTTACAAAGGAAAAAGTTCTCTTCCCATTTTTCTCAATGACACACCGGATCGAAACGGTCGTAAACTCATCCGCAAGCTTGTAGGCGGAATCAAGATATTTGGTAAGATCTTCTTCTTTTTCAATATCCCGCTTCGCTCCCCCGATATCAACCGGAATCGTGATCGATTTCAATTTTTCAAGCTCCTCTCGGGAACCCGAAACCATTACGCTCTCCGGCCTGTAATCTGTCTGGATGTGGCTGTAACCCTCTGCCGGCGTCCCCTTCACATCCACATAGATTGGAACCGTTTTGGATGGCAGAACCTGAACATTTACACGAATCTTATCCTTACTAAACGTAACATTCGTACCGTCAATGACATCCTTGTCACTGTCATACAAGATCGGAGTCACACTCGCCTCAAAATCACTACTCTGCCCATTCAACTGTATCTGCGCACCGATACTGGCAATTCTCTTGATCTTCGATTTTCCCCCCGACACCTCGATCATATTCGGCTGCGCAGTAATCTCTCCCAGAACATAATTGTCCGCCAGTTCTCCCTCGGCAGTGATCTGCACTTTAAACTGCTGGCTGCTCCGCTCTTCCAGAGAAATCCGGAGTACTTCATTGTTCCAGTTCAGTTCTATGTTCTCTTTTGTATATTTATTCAGTTTTACCTGTATTCCCGCTGTATTTACCGTAGAAAGCTTACTGAGGTCTGCACTGGCAGTAAAATCCTCCTCGGTGATATCCTCGATAAAGCTCCGTTTCCCCTTTACTGTGACATCTACCGTATCGCCCTCCTCAACCTCATAAACCTGATTGGACGATGTGATCACGTTTTCATTGAGTATCTCAACTGGAATCCCGGTAAAACTTTTTGTGACCGTCGGATCGGTAATATTTATGATAACTAACCAGATAATAAATGCCACGATGACAGATAAAATCTTGATCGCAAAATTCTTCATCAGCTTATTTTTCATTTTTCTTACGCCCCCTCCACCATTTTTTCCGGGAACTATCCGATGCTTTCCTCGATACCCTGTGAAGCATCTGTGTCAGTGTGTCAGCATCCACTCTGCGCCTTAACTTTCCCTCTGTCGCCACAGACACGATTCCCGTCTCCTCCGAGACAACGATCGTAAGGGAATCCGATACCTCGCTGACTCCGAGGCTCGCGCGGTGCCTTGTCCCGAGATCTTTGCTCAACTCCAGATTATCCGACAACGGAAGATAACACGTCGCCGAAACGACCCGGTTATCACGCAGGATCACCGCACCGTCATGAAGCGGGGTGTTGTGTTCAAATATATTGATCAAGAGCTGGCTGCTGATCTCGGCATCGATCGGGATTCCGGTTCGCTCAAATTCGCGGCACTGGATGTCTCTCTCCACAACGATCAGGGCGCCGGTCTTTACCTTCGCCATCTCGTATACAGCTTTTACGATTCCCTGTATACTCCGGTCAGAATATCTCTCATATTTTGCCTTGCTATCCTCAAAAGGCGATATCGAAGAAAACGATTTCCTTCCCAACTGCTCGAGCGCATTCCGAAACTCCGGCTGAAAAATAATGACGATCGCTGTAATCCCGATCACCATCGCATTCTGGAAAATCCAAAGAAGCACATTCATCCCGAGTATCATCGCAATGATCCACACGACAAAAAGAACAATGATCCCCTTCATAAGCACCCATGCCCGGGTATCCTTGATCCAGATAATGATCTGATAGACAGCAAAAGCAATGACAATGATCTCGATGATATCTATAATATTGATATTCGGTATCGTCAGCCATGCCACATAATCTCTGAAAAATGTGCGTATCATTTCCATACTGCTCAACTCCTGTGAAAAACTATATAGTAAAAATTTTCCTATTTTACATCCTGTCCCAAATCCTCACCGAGAACCTTTTCAATCTCATCTTTTAAATCCAGAACATCGTTACCCTTTTCTTCCTCGATCCTCGTAACCGTCTTGTCAACGACTGTCACCTTTAATTTCGGCACAGCTTTCACATAATAAAAGTATTCATCATCTTCAAACTGAAGTTTCCGGATGCCAGTGTAGTCAAGGCTCATGCGGAAGAACTGCACGATATACGCAATCAGCGCAGATGCCGCCACTCCTATGACCAGTTTCTTTATATCGGAATCCACCGACCAGAGGATCTCTCCGGAGATCACTCCTGCCATACATGTCACAAGCCCCACAAAAATCCCGATCTGGGACGCATAATTATACCGGCCCTTCCTCACTGCAAATACAAGTAAATACGCGACCGCAAATGTGATCATGTACACAACCATTTCCTTGTTGTCTGCAATATAATCAAAAAGATACTGAAGCCCTTCCATCGAGTTTCCCGTATCTACCGCACTCTGTGAAAGCAGAAAATACTGCTTGACCCCCGCGAGAAAATACCGGATCAGGATTCCGGCGATGCATGCCGGGATCATTGCCGGTGACAAAAACAGCGCCGCAATGACCGGAACCGTATAAGCTAAGTTCATCTCCCACAAGATCGGAATCAGAAAAACAATATAACTCTGCTTGTCCGTATATCTTCCAAACAGCAGAAAATAAATAACGATAAGAATAAAAAACGTAAATGCGGAAATGACCGACGCCGCTGCCACTTCTGCGATCATAACTGCCACAGCGATACATAACACCGCCATATCCGGAATAAAACCACAGAATAGCGCAACCACAATGACAAGAGGCACTGCATAATACCTTATCCCGGGACTAAATGGGAGCGCATACAAGATACTGCTCAGAACTCCCGCCGCAATCAGGATCTTGAGCATTGGCCGGAGTACTTTATAATGCTTTTCATACAAATCTTTTATTCTGGTCTTTAATACCAGCAGTGCCATCATCATAAGGCATTTTCCTCCTTCATAATTTCCCGGCCGGAATTTTCCTTCTCCTCCCCATCATAATATTCGATCAACTCCTGTAATGTGGAATAATACTCTTTTACCCTGCCCTTTGACGCCTCATATTGAAGCGATGATACACTGACGGTAACAAAAGAAAAAAGACACAAAAGTAATATATATATAATCAGAAAATATCTCGCCATCCCCGCATAATCTAACTCCAGTGCATTTGTGATGATATATTCCATATGATACATGCCGACGAGCATCAATGCCAGAAGGACTGCCACTGTGACCGAAACGAGAGTTTTTAATATCTGCAGGCGGATATAGTCAAGCTTATAGTATCTGGTTCTCGCCAGATCCCTCCTGCCCTCATTCTGTTCATAATCCGCCAGACGGATCATCAGTTTTAATTTCTTTTCACTAAGCATTTGAACTCCAATCTTTTTACATATATATTATATTCTAACACAAACAACGGAATATTAAAAGATAAAAGCCAGATTTTTCATTTCTAATCCTCCTCATGCTTATTCAGCTTTCACAGCGGGATACCTCAACGCATTATCGTCTCCCATATGACCCGCTGCAGTTCCATCGCTGTATTTTTGTCATAATCCTCATCTCGCAGTTCATTATTTGAAATAACCCGAAGTGCTGCACACGGTATCCCGCACGCCTGACAGGCTGCGTACACAGCAAACGATTCCATATCCTCGCTGAGATTGTCAAATTTGTCATGGAGCCAGAGGATACGGTCTTTTTCTTTGCTGAACAGATCCCCGCTTCCAAGAATGCCGGTAACGACACTGCCTGTCTGCGTCCGCTCGCCAATCCCCTCTTCAAACAGCCGGATCAGCTCTTCATCGGCATCAATATACTCCGTCTCCATCCCTGTCCACTCCTCTGGACACATTCCCTCTCCAAAGTCACGTTTTACCATCTCAAGGGAATGGATATTGACTGCCTGTCTGCCGATAATGATATCCCCGCTTTTCAGTTCCTTCACATGCGCTCCCGCTGTACCCTGATTGATGATCATATCCGGAGAAAATTCATGGATCGCCGTCATCGTCGCAACTGCCGCATTCGTCATCCCCATCCTCGTCAAGCCAATGATCACCTGCCTGCCCTTCATCTTCTCATGATCTGGCGGCGTCACATAGAATATAAAACCATTTCTCATGGTCTTCTCCGCATTCTGAAAGCACTCCTGCTCCAGATAATACTGTATTTCACTCTCCAATGCCCCTTGGATCAGTATCCGCTTGTCTGTTGTATCCATGCTATGAGCCTCCTGCTTATGTGCTTTTTGCAAATCAATTCATATGAGAAACCACGCAACTAAAACACCGGCTGTCGCCGCCTCACCCTCACGAAGAATGCCTGTTTAAGCGAACCTGTTCGCTTGGCATTCTTTCGACGTGAATAGAGCCCCACCTCGTGGGGTGAGAAACCACGCGGTGAGGTCAATGTCTCCTGCGGAGACATTGTTTCCACAGGAGACAACGAACCCGTGGTTTCATTCACGTTTACCACTCAATCAACGTAGCCCCCCACGTAAGTCCTCCGCCAAATCCGGAGAGAACGATCTTATCCCCTTCCTCCAAAAGATCATTCCGGTTGATCTCATCCAAAAGAATCGGAATGCTCGCAGAAGATGTATTCCCATAATGATCCAGATTCATCGGGATCTTATCCATATCTACCTTCAACCGCTTTGAAATCGATTCCAGAATCCTTCGGTTCGCCTGATGCAGAATATAAAATTTGATATCATCTGCCTCCAGACCGGTCTTTTTCAAAATCTGTTTGATATATTTGGGTACTGTCGTGACCGCAAACCGGAACACTGCCTGCCCATTCATCTGGATGTAGTCTTTTTTGCGCCGGCTCTTATAAAAAGGATTCTGGATCCCCCTTCCTTTACAGGTCAGCACATCCCCTTGGCTCCCGTCTGATCCGGTAACACTGGCGAGTATCCCGCCTTCTCCTTCCGTCATCTTCAAAACAGCCGCTCCCGCACCGTCTCCAAACAAAATACACGTACTCCGGTCAGACCAGTCCACCTCTCTGGACAACGTCTCCGCTCCGATGACAAGTGCTGTCTTCGACATCCCGATCTCAAGATAAGCATTTGCTGTATTCATAGCAAACAGGAAGCCAGAACACGCCGCATTCATATCAAAGCACGTGGCACGGATTGCACCGATCTCCCCCTGTACCTGACAGGAGGTACTCGGGACATATGTATCGGCTGACGTCGTAGCCACAATGATCAGGTCTAACTCCTCCGGCTGGATACCGGCATTTTCAATCGCCGCCTTTCCCGCCTCGATCGCCATATACGACGTTCCCTCTTTTGCACCTGCCAGATGCCTCTCCTTAATACCCGTGCGCTGGCTGATCCACTCGTCATTCGTATCCACGATCGTGGAAAGAAATTGGTTATCTGCCACATTTTTCGGTACGTAACTTCCCGTCCCTATGATCTTTACTGCCATTCCATCTCCTCCAAAAGATTCCCAAAATAGATTTGGTTTTTAATACTACTTCTAATAGTTTTCAAAATTTTCTTTCTCAAACTAAAATCAAGAGAGCCTTTGGAAAGACCCTCTTGAAAAATCATCCTGATATTCATTATACTAGATGCGCTTTAAGTACTCCCCGGTACGGGTATCGATCTGGATCACATCGCCCTGATTTACAAAAATCGGGACATTGACCTGTGCGCCCGTCTCTACAGTCGCCGGTTTCGTGACGTTTGTCGCAGTATCGCCTTTTACCCCCGGCTCCGTCTCTGTCACCTCAAGCTCGGCAAACATCGGCGGCTCCACAGAGAAAATATTTCCCTTATAGGATACCATCTTGACCATATCATTTTCTTTCACAAATTTCATCGCATCCCCAATCGCCTCGTCCGGAAGTGCAATCTGGTCATAGCTTTCCATGTCCATAAAATTATACATGTCGCCCTCAGCGTAAAGATACTGCATCTCTTTTTTATCAATATGCGCCTGCGGATATTTCTCCGTCGGGCGGAATGTCTTCTCTACTACACCGCCATCCACTACATTTTTTAATTTCGTACGGACAAAAGCGGCTCCTTTTCCCGGTTTTACATGCTGAAACTCAATAATCTGAAAAACCGTTCCATCTATCTCGATGGTCAATCCATTTTTAAAATCTCCTGCTGAAATCATTGTTCAGTTCCTCCTGCTTTTTTATCGCGCAGACTCTCCTCTGCGAGCCATTTCTATATAGCATCATACATCTAATCACTATTTTATTATATTCAGACATATTTTTCAAGAAAAACTTTATCTGCATTTGGATAAAATTTCTTTTGCAATCTCAGAGACCGATTTCCCATCGGTTGAAACAACGACATTCGCCGCCTTTTCATAAAACGGACGACGCTTCTCCATCAAGTCCCGGATATACGGAACATTCATATTTCCATTCAAAAGCGGGCGGTTCGTGCTGTCCTTCACCCTGTCATAGATCGTCTCCGGCGCCGCTGTGAGAAGAACGACGTCAGCCAGTGCATGAAGCTTTTTTACGTTGATATCCCGCATCGCCATCCCGCCGCCGCACGATATGATCCCCGGCGCAAGCGGCCCGAGTTCATCGAGCAGCTCCGTCTCAAGCTGCCGGAAATACGGTTCTCCTTTTTCCGAAAAAATCTGCGGGATCGAACACCCTTCTGTCTCCACGATCTTCTGATCCGTATCGATCTCCGGCCATCCGGTCATACGGTGAAGCTGCCTTGAAACCGAAGACTTTCCTGCCCCCATAAAGCCGATCAGGGCAATATGCTTTTTTCCCGCATAAATCTTATCAAAAACTGCCTTCATTTCCTCCAGTTCGATCTGTCCCGGTGCAGACGGTGTCCCCACACAGCCAAAAGAAGCGCCGGAGCCATACAGACCCCCATACAGCCTTGTCACCTTTCCCGCCTCTCCCATGCTCATCGTGATCAGAGGAAAATCCGGAGCTTCCTTTTTCATCCGCTCTGTCGCAGTGAGAAGCGTCTCGGCATCTTTTTTCCCCTGCTCATCCTCCGCAGCCGGCATACAGGCAAATTTTCCAACGTCTGCCCCCATCTGCTTTGCCTGCCGGAGACAGCCGAGAATTTCCTCTTCCTTCGGCGTCTTTAAAAAGTCATGGTACGAGCCGATCACGTTTACCCCGGCACGATGCGAAACTTCCAAAATGCGTTGTACCACTTCTGGTTCTCTCCGCAGCTCTGCATCGATATAATCTGCTGTCCCATCTTTTGCTACATCGGTAAGAAGCTTTTCATAATCAAAGCGTTCTCCGTTTTTCTCTCCGCCCTCTGCCACTGTCCTCAGCGTAACGATCAGCTTCTTGTCTGACAGACATTTTTTAAGTTCATGTACAATATCGATAACTTCTCTCTCTTCTCCTGTAAAATGATCCACGCGCCACTCAACCAGATCAGCGTCCAGTGCCGCAAACGCCTGCGCTCTTTTAATGATCCCGTCCCTTGCCGGATCGGTGATCGGCAGGATGATCTCCGGCCTCTTCCTCCATGTCTCCACAGTAATCCTCCTATATGTCTTGCGGAACAAAATCCGCTTTGAGTTCGATCAGTTCCTTTGGTGAATGTGTCAGGTTCCGGCAGCCATTTTTCGTTATGACCACGACGTCCTCGATCCGCACTCCGCCAAAACCTTTCTTATAAATCCCGGGTTCTACCGTAATGACCATCCCCGGCCTTAAAATACTTTCATCCGTCCGGGCAAAGCATGGTTTCTCATGGATCTCAAGGCCGACGCTGTGTCCCAGACTGTGACCAAAACATCCCTCATAACCGGCTTTATTGATCACCCTCCTTGCCGCCTCATCTACCTCACAGCCTTTCAGGCCCGACCGGATCATCTTCAGCGCAGCCTCCTGCGCCCGCAGCACCACATCATAGATTTCCCGCTGCTTTTCGCTCGCTTCACCGACCACGATCGTCCGTGTCATGTCCGAACAATATCCTTCAACTTTGCAGCCAAAATCCATTGTGACAAGATCCCCATCCTGAAGCACCTTATCTGTCGGTACTGCATGCGGCATAGAGGAATGGAGGCCGCTGGCTGCGATCGTATCAAAACTCGTCCCGTCTGCGCCAAGTTCCCTCATCGTAAATTCGATGTAGGCGGCAAGCTGCTTTTCCGTCGGCATTTCGCCCTTTTTCATGCATTCGGAAAGCCACACGAGAACCTTTGAAAACGTCTCATCGCCAATTTTTTCCGCCTGTGTGATCTTTCGAACCTCGTCCCTTCTCTTTACCTGCCGGAGAGCAGAAAGGCGCTCGTGAAGCGGCACAAGGGAAACATCCAGCTTTTTCTTTTTTAACAGTGCTTTGATCGTGTGATACCCCTGAACGGTCATATGAGCATCCTCATACCCGATCGCGGCGCCGAAACGGATTCCATCTCCCATTTTCTTCATCAGCACATCGAGCCATACTTCATATATATTTCCTTGAAAACAGAAGATTTCAAAACCCGGGCATTCCTTTTTCGCCGCCTCTGTATACCTTGAATCGGTAAAAACAAATCTCTGTCTTTCTGAAAGAAATACAAGCCCCTCACCGCAAAATCCACTGCATGCCCGCATATTGGCAGGTGAGGTCACAAGTACACCGTCTATTTTTTTAGCACATAATACTTCTTCCCGAAACGCCTGAAAAAATTTCTGTTGCATCTTCTTACCCCTGCTTCCTCTTTCCTTTCTCTCTTTTTTGCCGCTTTCTTCTGGCGGTATTCCTTGAGTATGATCTTCTCAAACCACCGTTTTATAACAATCTGGATCTCCTCATGTTTATCAATCGGCTTTACGAGGATATTCCGGATCCCGCATCGTTTCGCTCCCCAGATATCCGTAAAAAGCTGATCTCCGATAAACAACGTATTTTCCCGCTTTGTCCCCATCAGCTCCATTGCCTCATAATACCCCTTGCGGCTTGGTTTATGGGCATTGAACACCGTATGGACGCCGATATGTTCATTAAAACTGCTGACGCGCTGCTTTTTATTGTTTGAGATCAGGCAGCACTCAAAGCCCATCTCCCGCAGCCGCCGAAACAGCTCCATCGCTCTGCGGTTTGCACCTTTTCCGTGTTCCACGAGCGTATTATCAATGTCAAACAGGATTCCCCGGTATCCTTCCCCATACAGGTTTTGGAAATCAATCTCATACGTGGAAGATACCGACTCATCCGGGAAAAATTTCTCAAACATGCACTTTTTTGTCCTTTCGCCCAAAGTAAATTATTCTGCTGCGGATTTGAGATGTGTGATAAACTGTTCTGCCACACGCCCGGAATATCCGCCATTCCGGATGCTCCATGCATTCGCTTTCATACATATTTCCTCCGAAGAAAGCGTAATGTCCGGATTTTTTGCCGCCAGTCCAAGAACGATCTCCTCAAATTCTTTGCGGGAAGGCTTTGAGAAATTGATGGTCACGCCAAACCGCGCCACTAAAGACAGCTTCTCCTGCATCGTATCGGAGCGGTGAAGTTCATCATCTGACATATCCGAACGGTCGCCCCACGTCTCCCGGATCAGATGCCTGCGGTTTGAGGTCGCATAGATCAGAACATTATCCGGCCTCACCTCAAGTCCCCCTTCGATGACTGCCTTCAAGTATTTATACTCGATCTCAAATTCCTCAAATGACAGGTCATCCATGTAAATAATGAATTTATAGTTCCGGTTCTTGATCTGTTCCATAATATTGGACAAGTCCTGAAACTGGTGCTTATACACCTCGATCAGCCGAAGTCCTTTGTCATAATATTGATTTAACACCGCTTTTATGCATGTGGACTTTCCGGTGCCGCTGTCCCCGAACAAAAGACAGTTATTCGCCTTTCTTCCCTCCACAAAAGCTTCCGTGTTCTGGATCAACTTCTCCTTCTGGAGTTCATAACCCACAAGATCAGAAAAAGATACGTCACTCGTATGCGTGATCGGCGTCAAAACAGTCTTCGACGTCAAAACAACCTGCGTTGTTTCAGCGGTCTGTCCGGCCTCGCTGTGAACTACACGGAACGCTTTGTTTAATCCAAATTTACCTACTCCATATTTTTTGTAAAAATTTGTAAGGATTTCAAAGAAACCGTTTCCATCCACCGCATCTGCCAGAGCCGCCGCCAGTTCCTTCACCTTCTCGCTCACACTTTTGTTGTAGGTATGCTCATCTTTTGCCATTGAACGATAATCCGTAAGGATGGAAAAACATTTCACAGACAAAAGCTCCTCGATCTTTGAAAAATCATAATGGAAAATCCGGTAGAACGACTGCATATCCTGTTTGACGATCTCCGTCACACTGGCTTTTCCTTCGTCCTCTTTCTCCATTCCAACCTTTTCGCAAATGACACTGAACGGATTTTCATCCATCGCAAGTAAAAAGGCGATATAACAATGCCACAGGTTGCGGTCAAAGCCATATCTGGTGGCGATATCCAAAAGCCGGTATACCTGATTATAAATCTCCCTGACATACTGATCCTTATTTTTATTTCCTGTATCCTCCGAGAGCTGCTTAAAAATATCACTCAGCTTCATCAATACCGAATCCCCGCTGATATTGCTGTACATGATCAGTCTCGACGTATCCTGATACATATGATTCCTTCTTTCTATTTCTCTCTTGTTATCGCATGCGTCCCCCGGCGGGTTTTACACGCACCCTGTTACAGACTATCCAGATCGATCAGCTGGATATTTTCCATTCCTCTTGCCATAACAGCCAGTTCATTCGTAAAGCCCTCTCTGGAAAACAGATAATAATAATCCGCCTCCTGCCCGGTCTGTTCAGACAGTCGGAGAAGCTGTTCAAAATCCTCATTTCCCATCGGCTCCATCGACCACTTACACTTTCCGACGAGCAGGCTGCCATCTTCTCCGTCTGCGACTAGGGGAAGAATCCCCTCTTTCCCATAAAAAACTTCCGGAATGCTGAATTTCCCCGGCAGTTTTCCGTACTGGTTCATCAGTATGAGAAATTCCCGGCACACTTTTTCATATGTTTTTTCCACAAATCCAAAAAGTTCATTCCTGATATAATTTTCGTAAAACGCCTCTTCCTCCCCAAATTCCAGCGCAGAAATATTGGGGAATATATATTTATACCAGAAATGCAGAAAACGGTCTGAAATGCCATATAAGCCCTTCATCGTGCTGTCCTTTTTCTTCGGCTCATAGGAAAAATATTTCTCTGCCACATCGATCTGGATCAGATTTTTTATATACACGGAAATCTTCGCCCGGCTGAATCCTGTCCGGTTGTAAAGATAATTCAGTTTTGGCTCATCTTCCGCCAGAACGGACAAGATCGTATTATAATACGGCAGCTCTCTGAGGCTCGTTTTCAAAAAGCGGAAAGCTTCTTTGCGGAGTATCCCGTCTTTTTTCAACATAAGACGGATGATATTCTCCCTTACCCCCTTCGATGGCTCCCAATACTCCAAATATTCTGGCACCCCGCCGAGAATGCTGTATATCGTAATGCATTCTTCCGTAGAATTGTCCGGAAACCGGTTTACCATCTCCAAAAAAGTAAATTCTTTGAGTTTGATAAACTGGTCGATCCTCGCCGCAAATGGCCCCATCTCTGTCACCATCTGGTTCTCGATCCACTGCACCGATGAACTGGCTAAAATGATCATCACCCGGTCATTCCACGAATCCTTCTCCACCGTCTGGTCAAGATCCGTAAAAAAGTCCTTGTAGGCTTTCTGCATCACATCAAATTCATCAATGACCAGACAAACCTTTTTTCCAGCCTCCGCAATGGCATCTGTCTGTTTAACTGCCGATTCAAAATAGATACACTGTTCCTTTTTGGAAAGTTCTCTGCCAAGATAACAGACACTTTCCTTATCTTTTACAAACTCCTTTATGAGAGATGTCTTTCCCATCCCCTCTCTCCCATAGAGAATGACAACGGGAACCCCGCTTTTTTTATAACTCTCATTTAGCTTTGCCAGTTCGCTCTTACGCCCTGTAAACAATGAAACCACCTCCCTACATACGTTCCGGTGCAGACAGACCGATCAAGTCGATACACTGCTCCAGAACATTTTTCACAAGTATAAGAAGCTGTATATAGGATGTCTTTTTTTGTTCCTCTTTATTTGATAAAATCTGATTTTCATGATAGAAACGGTTAAAACTTTCGCTCAACTCATAAATAAACTGACAGATTTTATGGGGCGCACGCTCGGAATACGCCGCTTGCACTGCATCTGCAAATTTACTGAGCGCAAGATACAGATTTGTCTCGCTCTCGTTTTCCGGCGCCCGCAGACACTCTGCCTCTCCGCTCTCCGAGACACTTCCCCCCGCCTGCACATATTTTGCCAGAAGGGATTTGATCCTCACAATCGTATACAAAATATAAGGCCCGGTGTTTCCTTCAAAAGAAGTAAACCGCTCGATATCAAAAATATAATCTTTGGACGCCTGATTTGACAGATCGCCGTATTTAAGCGCTGCAAGCCCTACTTTCTCGGCGATTTCCCTTGCCTCCGTTTCCTCATAATCACGGTTTTCCTTGATTTTTTTGTAAACCTCATCATTTACCTGCTCGCGAAGCGCCTGAAGGCTCAACACTCCGCCATCCCTTGTCTTAAAAGGTTTTCCGTCTTTTCCGTTCATCGTTCCATTTCCGATAAAGACAAGTTCGGTATCCGCCCCGGTCAGCCCTGCCTTTTTGGCAGTACGGAATACTTGGGTAAAATGCAGGCTCTGACGTTTGTCCGCCACATAAATGATCTCCTCAGGTGCAAAAAGCCTTTCCCTCTCCACGATCGTAGCAAGATCTGTCGTCGCATACAGTGTAGCCCCATTGGATTTTACGACGATACACGGCGGAAGCTCCTTTTTATCGCTCTCTTCCGTCACATCGACCACAAGCGCTCCCTCGCTCTCATAGGCAACACCATCCGCTTTCATCTTCTCAATCATATCCGGGATGTACTCCTGAACATCGCTCTCTTTCTTCCACAGATCAAAGTCTACATTTAACTTTTCATAATTCTGTTTTAAATGTTTCATCGAGACATTGAGGATATGGTTCCAGAGCGCGCGCCGCCCCCTGTCTCCCTCCTGAAATTTCGCAGTCTCTTCTTGGGCTTCTTTCATGTATTCCGCATTTTCTTTGGAATATGCGCTCGCATGCGGATAGATCTCTTCCAGATCTGATATCGTAAAAGGCGCTTCCTCCGGATATTCGCCGGAAAATTTTTCATCGAAATACGGAAGCTCCGGCTGGCGTTTTTTCAACTCCGTGATGACAAGGCCGATCTGAAGCCCCCAATCGCCAAGATGCGCATCGCCCAGAATATCATCCCCCATATAGCGGTAGATCCGCTTGATCGCCTCGCCGATGATCGCCGGACGCAGATGCCCGACATGAAGCGGTTTTGCCACATTTGCCCCGCCATAATCGATCATAACTTTCTTTGGTGCCTCTTCTCTCTCAAGACCAAACTTCTCCTCTGTCATCATTCTTCCCATCAAGTCAGCAAGCAGTCCTCCGCTCACGGTAATATTTATAAAACCCGGATTTACTGCCTCGATCTTTTCAAATGCTGAATCTTCTTTTAAGAATTGGAGAACATCTCCTGCGATCTGGATCGGTGCCTTTTTATACTCCTTTGCCGCCGCCATTGCGCCATTGCACTGGTACTGGCAAAGATCCGGCCGGTTCGATATCGTGACAAAACCGTACTTTTTATCGTATCCGGCATTTTCAAAAGCCGCCTCTAATTTTTCTTTTAATGTATCTGCTAATTTCCTCATTCCTGATACCTCTCTTCTGATACCTCTTTATGATCCTTACTCAATATTAGTTATTAAATCAAGATTTGTCAATACCTCAAAGTAATTTTCGAACGTCTTTTTACAACATTTCGGGTCTGCGATCTGAATCCCCGCCGCCCGGCACCCGGTGACAGCAAATGCCATCGCCATCCGGTGATCCTCATAAGTCTGGATCGTGCAGGGCTTTACTACTCCGGGATGGATCGTTATGCCATCCTCCCTCTCTTCGCAGCAGACCCCCATTCTGCGTAGTTCCGTAACAATTCCCCGGATTCGGTCTGACTCCTGTCCCCGTATGTGTCCCACTCCGTCAATTACCGTATCACCATCCGCAAACGGAGCAATCGCCGCCAGCGTCATTGTCTGGTCGGAAAAATCCGTCATTTTCACACGAACACCCTTAAGACGCCCAGATGAAGGGCCTGTCACGACGATGCCATCCTCCTCTTCCCTCCGGCTGCACCCCATCTTTTCAAGCACCTCCAGAAAACGGATATCCCCCTGTGTCGTCGAACTGTGGACATGCATGACTTTTCCCTCATTTCCCGTTATGGCGGCAATCGCATAAAAATAACACGCCGCAGACACATCCGGTTCGATCTGATATTCTCCCGCTTTATACTGCTGCCCGGGCATCACCCGGTATGTATTTTCATCCAGTTGTTCTGTTTCACATCCAAACTCAGCCATCATTTTCATAGAAATCGTTACGTATGCCTTTGCATCCCTCGTTCCGGTAAGGTGTATCGTGATCCCCTCCCGGCACATGACGCCGCTCAATAAAAGCGCACTCAAAAACTGGCTGCTCTGATCGATATTCAGTTCAACACGTTCCGGATGTTTCTCTTTTTTTCCCCCGATCTGAAAGGGAAACGCATAGGGCTTGTCCAGATACTCAAACTCTACTCCTAACGCCTCCAGTGCCTCCAAAAGCGGTTTCATCGGCCGCACCTTCATCTGTTCCGAGGATTCCATCAAAAATGATTTTCCGGATAAGGCAAGAAACGCTGTCAGAAAGCGGGCCGCTGTTCCGGCACTCCCCACATAGACCCGGCGCATTGTTTCTCCATCCCCCGGGATCTCCCCGCCAAGTCCCTCGATGATCACCATCTTTTCCTCTTCTTTTATCTCGATCTCATATCCGATCGTTTTCAGTGCCTGCATAAAAACTCTGGAATCCTCGCTAAAAAGTACGCCCTTTAGCACTGTTTTTCCCTTCGCAAGCGCCCCAAGCAAAAGCGCCCTGTTTGTCATGCTCTTAGACCCCGGCACACTCACCGCAAACCGGCAGTTTTCCGGAAGCGTTCTGCACACATATGGTTTCATCCCCGCTCTCTCCTTCCTGAACCGTCTCTCCACCTATTATATAGTTCCCCCCGATGAAACGCAACCAAAAAGTATGGCTTTTTGCAGAAAACCATTTAATATTATTCTATTTTATGTTATACTGTTTACATGAAAATATCAGGGGAGAACTCTTATGATCAATTATTTTAAAGACATTTTTTCTGGAAAACGGGCGATCACAGAACATATGCGCTATGAATTTGCAAGGGTCGGCATCGGCATCGTACATATCCTGCTCACGGTCATTTTTTTCTGCTGCCACTGCATCCCGCTCGTTATTTTTAACTGTTTCAGCGTACTTTTTTATGCTGTGATACTGGAAATCATGCTGCAAAAAAAGTATTATCTGGCGGCGTTTATCAGCACTTATCTGGAAATCGTCCTGCATTCTTTTTTTGCCACGCTCATGCTTGGTTGGAAGTATGGATTTTCCCTTTACAATATCGGATTGATCTATGTCGCTTATTATTTTGCATACATCTCACCTACACTAAAAAAGAAGCTTCTGGTTCCGACCATACTTGGACTCATCAACCTGATGCTCACCTTCGCAATGCGGATCTGCTCTTATATAACAGGGCCGCTCTCTGCGAACCATTCGGAGTTTCTTGGGTTTGCCATATCCGCTATGAATATTTGCATCGCCGCTTTCATGATCATGATTTTTGCCACCTTTCATACAATAGAAATCCGCAGAAAAGAATACGAACTGCGTACCACAAATGTAAAACTGGATCGTCTGGCGCGCTACGACGCCCTGACCACACTGAGAAACCGCCACAGTATGGAAGAGGAATTTCACTCGATGTTGGATGATACACAGGAAGAATATTGTTTCATCATGGGCGATATTGATAATTTCAAACAATTCAATGATCTGCATGGACATGCCTGCGGGGACTACGTACTCAAATCCGTAGCAGATATCATACTAAAAAATATGGGTGAGCGCAACACTGCCTGCCGCTGGGGCGGGGAGGAAATCCTGATCCTCATTCGGGCAAATATCGAATATGCCCATATTATTGCCGAAAAAATACGTTATGAGATCGAGCATATGGACAGTGTGTTTCAGGAGCAGACAATCAACATAACAATGACCTTTGGCGTTGCTCCCTATACGCCGGGACATACATTTGAGAAATGCATCAGTATGGCAGATCAATATCTTTACAAAGGGAAACAGAACGGGAAAAACTGCGTCGTAACCGCTCCGTCAAAACCCGGCGCTGCTTAAATCCCGTTTTACATTTTGAGAATTTTTTGATCGGATAAAAATCAGGGTATCCTCTTCGTCATTCGATATGACTGTAAGGATACCCCTTTTTCTGTCTTTTTTATGGTCTTTAGAGAATACTCTCCGGTTTATTTCGCAAACTCTTTTACTTTTGCATAAATGCTGTCTGCATCAAGCCCGTATTTCTTTACGAGCTCTACCGCAGGTCCGGATTCTCCAAACGTATCGTTGATACCGATTTTCATTACCTTCGTTGGACATTTTTCAGAAAGCACGTCACACACTGCACTTCCCAGACCGCCGATCACCGAATGCTCCTCTACAGTGACTACCTTGCCGGTCTCTTTTGCAGCGGCAAGAACAAGCTCATCATCCAACGGTTTGATCGTATGAATGTTGATCACCTTTGCATCAATTCCGTCAGCAGCCAGTTTGTCGGCAGCCGCAAGACACTCCGATACCGGAAGTCCAGTTGCAATAATCGTCACATCCTTACCCTCACGGAGAACGACGCCCTTGCCAAGTTCAAATTTATAATCCGGCTTGTCGTTGATCACAGGGACAGCCAATCTTCCAAAACGCAGATAAACCGGGCCTTCATGCTCGATCGCCGCACGGACAGCAGCCTTTGCCTCCACGTCATCCGACGGGTTCAGTACGACCATTCCCGGAATCGTTCTCATCAGGGCGATGTCTTCATTACACTGATGCGTCGCACCATCCTCACCTACCGAAATTCCTGCATGGGTTGCGCCGATTTTCACGTTCAGCTTCGGATATGCAACGGAGTTACGAACCTGCTCAAAAGCACGTCCGGCTGCAAACATCGCAAAGGAACTTGCAAATGGGATCTTTCCGGTCGCTGCCAGTCCGGCTGCAATGCCGATCATATTACACTCAGCGATACCGCAGTCAATGTGTCTGTCCGGAAATGCTTTCTTAAACACTCCCGTCTTTGTAGCGGCTGCAAGGTCTGCATCCAGAACCACAAGATTTTTAAATTCTGCACCTAACTCTGCAAGTGCATTTCCATAACTCTCACGAGTTGCGATTTTTTTCACTTCACTCACAGGGATTCACCTACTTTCTCTAAATCTGCCATCGCCTGTGCATACTGCTCATCGTTTGGAGCTGCACCATGCCAGCTAGCCTGATTTTCCATAAAGGATACGCCTTTACCTTTCACACTCTTAGCGATAATAGCGGTAGGCTGCCCTTTTGTTGCCTTTGCCTCATCAAAAGCTTTTTTCAACGCATCAAAATCATGTGCGTCTACGTTGATCACATGGAAATTAAATGCCTTAAACTTCTCATCGATCGGATATGGGGAACATACATCCGCAATATCTCCGTCGATCTGAAGACCATTATTATCCACGATCGCAACAAAATTATCAAGTTTACGGTGTCCGGCAAACATCGCTGCCTCCCAGACCTGTCCTTCCTGAATCTCTCCATCTCCGAGAAGAGTATACACGCGGTAGTCATCCCCGCTCAGTTTAGCAGATAGCGCCATACCTACTGCTGCGGAAATTCCCTGTCCCAGAGAACCACTCGACATATCTACACCCGGAATATGTTTTTTGTCCGGATGCCCCTGAAGATAGGAACCTGTGTGACGAAGCGTCTTAAGATCTTCGACCGGGAAAAACCCTCTGTTTGCCAGTGCAGAATAATATCCCGGCGCTGTATGTCCCTTACTGAGAACAAAACGGTCGCGATCCGGTTTCTGCGGATTTTTTGGATCAATATTCAGCTCTTCGAAGAAAAGATATGTATAAATGTCTGCCGCCGAAAGCGATCCGCCCGGATGACCGGATTTCGCACTGTGTACAGCAGTTACGATACCTTTACGAACTTCGTTAGCTGTCTTTTTAAGCTCTAACGTATTCATATTTTCTTAACTCCTTTAATTTATTCGCCAAACACGGCAAAGCCGTGGCCAAGTAACTTATCTTGATTACTCCCCGAACACGGCTTTATAATCTGCTTGGAACTTTGTGATACCCTGATCCGTCAAAGGATGCTTTGTCATCTGCTCGATCACGCTGTAAGGAACCGTTGCAATATCAGCACCAGCCAACGCACAGTCTGTTACATGGATCGGGTTACGAACGCTTGCTGCAATGATCTCTGTGTCGATCTCCGGATAATTTGCAAATACAGCAGAGATACTCTCGATCAGATCAATACCCGGCTGTGAAATATCATCCAGACGTCCCAAGAACGGAGATACAAAAGCAGCTCCTGCCCTTGCAGCAAGAAGAGCCTGATTGGTACTAAAGATAAGTGTCACATTTACTTTGATGCCCTCAGCTGCCAATGCCTTCGTCGCTTTTAACCCCTCTACTGTCATCGGGATTTTTACTACCATATTCGGATGGATCTTTGCGATCTCTTTTCCCTCTGCGATCATACCCTCTGCATCCACAGTCGTTGCCTTTACCTCACCGCTGATCGGCCCGTCTACGATCGATGCGATCTCAGCGATAACCTGTCCGAAATCTCTTCCCTCTTTTGCGATCAGGGACGGGTTCGTCGTCACACCACAAATAACACCCATGTCGTTTGCCTTTTTAATATCCTCTACATTGGCTGTGTCAATAAAGAATTTCATTTCAATATCCTCCTAAATTTTTATTTATGTTATATAATGCCAGTTAAACAAGCGTTGGCATCACATAATTTCAAATTCATTTCACACTTATGCCACGATTTCTTCTGAATCCATGAGTTTTTCAAATTCCTCCATTGGCATTGGTTTTGCATACAGATATCCCTGACTCACATCACAGTGGATCGCTTTGAGATAACTTGCCTGCTCTTCTGTCTCCACGCCCTCGCACACTACCGTTTTATCCAATTCCTGAATAAGCTCTACGGTCTTACGTATGATAACCCTGCTCACGTTTGAGGTCTCTGTCTCATCTAAAAATGCCTTATCAATCTTTATGATATCGACTGGCAGTTTTTTCAGCAGATTGAGGGAGGAATACCCCGTCCCAAAATCATCGATCGACCACTTGATACCAAGCTTTTTAAGCTCAGCCATCATTTCTGCCATCTCATCCAGAGAATCTGAAAAAATACGCTCTGTCAGTTCCAATTCGATCAGATCCGGCGGAGTATTGTAACTGTTTAGCACATATGCGACATCTGCAGTATAGCTGTCGCTGTTCAACAGTACTCTTGACTGGTTGATCGAAATCGGCAGACAGACTTTTCGTTCCTCCAGTCTTCTCCGAAGCATTTCACATACGCGCTCAAGCATATAAAAATCCAACTGGCGGATAAAACCATTTTTCTCAAAAACAGGGATAAATTCATCCGGATAGACCATCGTTCCATCCTTTTTCACCCAACGCACAAGCGCCTCTGCACCAACCATCTTCTTTGTGACAAGGTCATACTTTGGCTGAAGGTATACTTTAAACTCTCCCTCATCCATCGCCCTCATCATATCCTTCTCGATTTCTTTTGCCCGCCTGTGCTTGCCAAAATCCACCGGATTATAATATGCCACACGGATCGAACTTCTTCCCCTGAGACTCTTTCTTGCAGCATTTGCCTTATCCACCATATCATCGATGGATTCTGTCAGATCATGGATCAAAAATGCTCCGATTGCAAGGCGCGGGACTGCATCCGGAAATCTCTCCATTGCAAACCGGTTAAACTCCCGGCAAAATTCTTCCAGAACGTGTCCAAGCGTCTCTTTTTTCTGATACTGCACAAGCATCACAAAATGATCCGCTACACTTCGGCAATAAAGCTGGATCCCGATATCCGCTTCGGAAATGGCATTTGCCAGATCCACAAGGAGAGTATCCGCGGGATGACTGCCATACAGGTTATTTACCCTTTCAAAATGGGTAATATCCGTATACAATAATGCAAATTGGGCTTTCTGGTTTTCTTCACCAAGAATCGCCTTCACTCCTGTCTTAAACGTATCAAGATTATATAATCCCGTTAAAGGATCATATTCACACGTTACCCCATCCATATACGATTTCCTGCTTTTTTCCAAGGCCTATTCCTCCTCTATCTGTCCCACTTGTCACACAAAGAATTGATCTGATTTGTAAACTTGGCAGCATCCTTATTGCTGAGTCCCTCATTTTTACGGATAACCGCCAAAAGACGCTCTCCAGCGGCGACAAGTCTTCCAAACACATCCATCGCACGTTTTTTCGCAGACTGCTTCTTCTTCGCATAAACAGGATCTGCCACGTACTCAAACTCTCCTTTTACCAGATCGAACACGCTCCCGCTATAAGGTGCGCTTGCCGATATATCATATTCGTCGCGGAGACACGCTGCAAAACTTTCGCAGACCTGATCGTCCCCATGAACAACAAATACCCTCTTTGGCTGTTTTTCCTTAAATCCAAGAACCCAGTTGATGAGTCCCTTTTTATCCGCATGGCCGCTGATACCGGAAATTTTAACGACCTCTGCTTTTACTTCAATCGTCTCCCCAAACAGTTTCACTTGTTCCGCTCCCTCAAGCAAAGCCCTGCCCAAAGTTCCGACCGTCTGATACCCAACAAAAACGATCGTACTTTCTTCCCGCCATAAATTGTGCTTCAGATGATGACGGATCCGGCCCGCCTCACACATTCCGGAAGCGGAAATAATGACTTTCGGATTCATGTCCATATTGATCGCCCGGCTGTCATCACTTGTGATCGAAAGCTTAAGCCCTTTAAACCCAATTGGATTTATTCCATTGTCGACAAGCGCCCTCGCTTCTCTATCAAAACAGCTCTCTACATTTTTTCCAAAAATATTGGTAGCTTCTACCGCTAACGGACTATCCACATAGACTTCAAAATCGCCATTTGTCCGAACCAGTCTCTTTTCCTTGATCTGACGGAGAAAATATAAAAGTTCCTGCGTCCTTCCAACCGCAAAGGCTGGTATGACCACATTCCCCCCTTTTTCAAATGTCCTCTCGATGATTCCGGCAAGCTCCCCGACATAATCCGGGGTATCTCCATGATACCGGTCTCCATATGTAGATTCCATAACGACGTAATCCGCACTTTCCGTATAAATGGGATCCTTTAGTATTGGTTTATTGGTATTTCCAAGATCTCCGGAAAATACGATCGTCCTATGCTCCCCATTCTCCGTTGCAAATACCTCGATCGAAGAAGAGCCAAGCAAGTGTCCCACATCGGTAAAACGTATCGTGATTTCCTCACAAAGTGTAATTCTCTGGTCATATTCACACGGGACAATTAGTCGAACCGCACCGATGGCATCCTCCATCGTATATAGGGGAACATAAGTCTCCCCGCCGGATCTCAGTGCCTTACGGTTTCTCCACTCCGCCTCAAACTGCTGTATATGCGCGCTGTCCCGCAGCATGATCGCACTCAGATCCGATGTCGCCTTTGTCGCAAATACCCTTCCACGGAATCCTCTTGCATAAAGCATCGGCAAAAGCCCGGTATGGTCAATATGAGCATGCGTAAGAAGAATATAATCGATCTCCGCCGGATTGACCGGAATCTCCTGACTTTCAAAGAGATGCTGCCCCTGCTCCATTCCGATATCGACGCACAGCTTTTTATCTCCAATTTCCAGATAATGGCAGCTTCCGGTAACTTCATGTGCGGCCCCCAAAAACTCCAGTTTCATGCTACCCCTCCGTTCCAAACCTTCTCCTGTTGTCCACTCAATGGCATTAACTTAACCCCATCGAGCCACATAATCCTTCATCCCCAAAAAAATCCAAAACCATATAAGATAAGTATAGCCCATCAGCGCCATTTTTTCAACTTCTTTTTACAAAATGTTTGTGTCAAGTAATCGTTGGCAACTTACCATTCTTTTTCTCTTTATGAT
>JAMPFC010000032.1 GCA_023664685.1 Roseburia sp.
CCACCCGGTCGAACAGCTCCAGATATTTATCATTCCCGGCAAGCGGTTCTATGTTCTCTTTGATATGCCTGTCCGATCCTGTCAGCGTTCCGCCTTGGGTGTATATGCTTCCGATGCGTTTTCCGAAAATAGGAGAACCTAGAATCATACAGTCTGTCAACGGAACCATATGATTGCAGCAATCGTAAAGCTCAAATCCATACTTACCAGCTCCCATAGAAATTCCTTTATAACTATTAAGCGCCATTACGTCTCTTATCCAGCCCGACGAATCACTGCCAAAACGGATTTCGCTGCCTACTGTAAGTATTCCTTGCACGGCTAGATGACTGGAAATAGTGCCGCCTGCTTTGGGCAGATATGTAGAATCGATCACACGCCCGTAATAATCCTTTGTAGCTCTTTCAGCTTCTTGAAGATTTCGCCACGGACTCCATATTTTATTGATGTAGTTTCTTACGTGTACATATGGCGCTCCATTATCCCCCATCCATACGACTGCGATCTGTACAGTGGTAGTTGTTTTGGAATTACTCACGATCAGGTGGAAATAGTCCGGGGATGCTTCCTGAGAGGGCATTGTCCCACTGGCACTGGCTTTTATCACCCAGTATACTCCTGTGTCTTCCGGCTTGTAAAGATCATCAATATTTCCTGTAAACTCGCCTCTCGGCTGATAGAAATTTTCCTGCTGCTGATCCAAAACATCGATTTCTTTTTTGTTTGAAACGGTGTTAGCCAACAACTGCTCGGTAGCTGCATTTACATTTTTTGCGTGATTTGAATCTGTTTCCTCGAGAATTTTTATTGTGTCACTAAATGCTCCATCATCAATTTTATAATCTTTCATAAACTGCCTCCTTAAAATACATCGTCTAAGGTAAAGGTCATTTGTATGTCGTTATCCTTCCCTTTACTTTTAAATGTCTTGATACAAGCAAGATCACCATTTGCATCATATAATCCAATTTCACTGATACTTTCTCCTGCAAGCTCATTCTCCGCTAATTCACACACATACTGACAAGTTGTATCATCCACAAATGCGTAACTTTTAATGGTCTTGCGGAATAATTCATTTTTTAGTTCGCTCTGATCCTCTGTCGGTGATATGACATCTCCGGATGAATCCACACCTCCATCCCCAAAAGCCATTCCTACTATTTGAGGCAGGGCAACAGCCCCGGCTCTCGCCTTTACCATATTTTCTCTGGCTTTTTTGGTGATAATCACATTTTTTGCCATTTTACAAAACCTCCTTTTGGTATATAGAATTCATTATCCTTGAACCGTCAAAATTGACGGAACCATCAAAGAAACATGGATTTCTTGTTTTTATTACCGTAGCATTTTCTATAGACTCCTGCGTATTGACTTCTCCCTGATCATATTTCAAACCAAGAATCAAATCATATCGCCGCTCACTGTTCATTGCCAATGAACCATCAAAGTAATCTGTTCCGTCGAATATATGACAGCTCCAGAATGAAACAGAAATTTTTGTTCCAGTTTTTTGTACATCCATTGTCTCTATGTTCCTACAGTCAATAACTTTAATCACCCTGTCTTCAATCGTACAGTAGACGGTGTGTGACTGTTTTATTCTCTTTAATTCCTGTATTACCGTTTTGCTGTCAAGCGTTCCATCCTTTATGAAAACCGCCTTAAACTGATTAGGATGTTCCGGAACAAAATCAAACCCTCCCGGATCATGGCAGTCCAGAATGTGTACTTCTGCCTCTGTTATCTTCTGAAGGTATTCTTCCATCTTGTATGGTGTCATCGGTGCCTTAAAATCCCGTTTTTGGTATATCCGTTTCCTGCGTTCTTCATAACTGAGATTTTCACGTACTGGTAACTGCCACTTGATTTCATGATACCTCAGTCCCCATGTGGCTGTTTCCGGAAAAAACTGTTTTGGCAGTTCTTCTCCAATAATTCTTGCCGCATCATCCCACTCTATTCCCATGACCTGTTGCAACCATTTCATCACATAAGAATCCCTGTAAAATTCTTCTGAAATAGTACCCATCATACGCTTTGCCGCCTCACTGGTCGGAAAATTTTCAATATCAAAATCTGACAAGCAAACACCCCCTAACTAAACTCGCAAATACCGGTTTTCGGATATTCTTCACTGGCAAACATAACATTGGATGTCTTTCCGTTAATCAGAAATGTGTCAAAATCCTCTACTCCATCAATCGAAGTGATAAGCGGTCGAACGTCATTGTATCGTAATATCCCTTTGCTTTTCGCAGATGAATATAGAATTTTAAGTTTTTCCTCAAATTCTGAAACGATTTGTCCGATGCTCGTTGTGTCACTGTATTCCAGTCCTGTGCATGAGTAATCAACCGTTACCGTCTTTGCGGCGATGCAGGATAATTCGGCACAAGCTGTAGGCAACAATCTGGCTGACCTATCACCGGGAGAAACAATGTATTCATACACTTTCTGTACCAGTTCATCACTTGCGGGCTGTCCGTTTACATCCACCAGAACCAGTCTGACAGTACCCGGGCCATTTGCTGCCGGATCAACAATACAATCTCCTGCTCCTGCCTCTAACGCCCATCTCCTATAATCATCATCATTTCCAAGATATGTTCGGTTATTTTTATACTCTAGGGCGATCCTGTCATAATAATCATCATCCGACTCTGCCCCGGCACCCCCTGTAATTGCCTCTGGATTTGAGATCCCTATGATTTCATCTACAGGCTCATCCATTATTGAAACCGAACCGGCTCTTACATTACCATCTGCCCCTGCCTCTGCGGCCATAATAGCCACTGTTACGGTTCCATCCTCCCCGATAACGCAGTCCTCGGTGGTTTCATATTCAATCGCCGGAATGTCATCTACGGCCGGTACACAGAATATTGTACCCGCCTCTATTTCCGTTTCCGGCTCTCCTTCAATCCGGAGATACCCGGTCGCTTTTGATGCCTCATGCCTGATCACGTGTACCTGTTCGCCATGCAAATCCAGCCACTCCTCCCAAGCGTACTGAGGAAAAGCTAACATCAATGCACGAACTAAATGGAACTCGATCAGTTCTGATTTTTCGATTGCTGAGGGCATCGTGAAATCAGACGGAAACCCCGCCGGCATATCGTCAATATCATCTGGAAGATTCTGCATCATCCTCTCATGTATGCTGTCCGGCTCATTGTCGTCTACAAAATCCGGAGCTATAAATTCTGGTTGCGGCACTTACCTCACCTCCGTTAAAATTTGATTTGTATTGCATCATCCCAGTCAATGCCTTTCACTATAAACTCACAATGCACATCATCTCCCTCCCATGAAAACACAAAATTACCAACCGATTCCGTCCGTGGATTTGCCTCAAGTGCCTCTGTCATCGTACGTTCAATCATAGATTCTACCGTCTCATGGTCGTCCTCCTGTGAAATTTCCTCCATTTCAACACCCAAGTCAGAACCGGAAAACTCTTCTGTATATGCAAGATGGCTGTCTCTTTGTGTCTGCACCATCTTATAACACCATGTCATATATGCCTCATAGCCATCACACGCAACTAACCGGTTGGAACTGTCTCTGACAAAATCGCCAAGCTCAGGATCCCACCGGATGCTGCGTTTGTACTCAACATCATATTCTTCATCTTCCTCTTCCACTTCCGGAACATCAAAAGTTGGAAATAATTCGTCTGCCATCTTGTCCTCCTTATGAATCCACTAATTTTCCGATAACAACAGCATCATCCTCTACCCACGCAACAAGCACTCTGGTATCTTTGCCTTTATGCTCGAAACCTTCCAGTATCGTATAATCGCCCTTTGCAATCGTCTTTGGAAATGTATTCGTTAATAAACTGCCATTCTTTTTCACGGTTCCAAAATCCAGTAAAAGAGGTGTCTCTGACTGCTGATTCATACGTCTGTCCATAACTCCCGCTAATCTGGATATTCCATTGTTTGATCTTACCGCCAAATAAACCTCCTCCTAACCGATCGTATCTTCATCTACCCACCCATACACATTGCTCTTGCTATTTGCATGGATCAAGTGATATGGATGCTTCCCGGCAGTATTTTTCTTTGTTATCTTCGCTTTCCCTGCCTTTGCTGAGTAACCTTTTGAACTGGTAGAGGATACATAATGTTTCCCGCCTTTAAAATCGACCACATCACCCACCTTATGAGAATCGGATGACTTCTCTTTATTCTTAGAAACGGACTTTTTCTTTTCCGATTCCTCCAGACTCATTGTCATGCTCATGGTATCTGCGTCATGCTGTACACTTTTCACGTTATGATAACCTTTTACAGAACCGACCTGCATATATACCATGTCTCCTTTTCGGATATATGGCACATCCGGACTCTGTACTGTGATGTCCTGCTTTATATCGCCAGACTCATCTAATATTTCCTGAGCTGCCTTTTTAGCCTGCTTCACCGTTTCATCCGAACCTCTGGTATAAATCCTCTGCCTTACTCCGTATTTTGTGAGACCGTTGAGGGTTGCTGCAACTTTGTTTTTCCCCTTCTTCTTTGACTTTCCGATCACCTTAACCCTTGTGACCAGATCAGCAGTACTCCGGCCGTTGGTTACGACCTTTGTGTTGTTTGCCTTAAAAACATAGATTTCACTGTTACTCCCTTTGGGAACGACCGTCACTTTTCCTTTCTTCATCCGGAGTACACACTTTTTCCCGCCCTTTTTTACGGCATCATCCAAAATATCAAGAATTATATCTGACAAATATTTTCCCTGATATTTCTTTTTGCCATGTTTCTTATTTGGTCCCTGATAGGCGCCGATTGGAATTTTCCATTTTTTCAGCACTTTCCGGATTCTTGTCTTTGTCCCGGTACCGGATCGGAAATAAAAATTATCCTGACTCTTTTGGAGATTATACAGATCATCATAACAGGTACACCTCAAATCATGGGAACTGTTCTGATTCGTAGGATTCCATGCCACAACATAACCGCGGGCTACTTCCTCATATTTCTTTTTGCCATGCTTCGCCGAAACGATAATAAGAATCCCCGGTTTTATCAGCTTTGACAAATATCCTTTTGAGGTTTTATCATTTCTCACAGTAAAGGAGGTCTGCATAGAAATTTCCCCTTCATTTTCCTTCCATGCAAGATTTTCAAGATAGTCCGTAATATTGTATTTGTTCTTTTTACTGTCAACCACAATAACCTGATACTCTATAGTAGCAATATCTATCACAGAACATACCTCCTATGGAATTGTTAATTTGGTTCCCGGCCATATCCAGTGGCCATGATCGGAACTTTTCCTGCCATGTTTCTTAGCAGCGCTTTCAATGACTGCCTTGTTTTTGCTGTATAATTTCTGCCACGTTGTACTCTTTTTTCTGGCTATCCTGCAAAGAGTATCCCCACTTCTTACCGTGTATGTACCGGCACCCCCTCCAGAATCCGTATTGCCGCTCTTTTTCTTCGCCCGGGGCTTTGTTTTTTTCTTCTTGCCAACATCAGACTCTTTGGTATTGTATATTTTCAAATCACGTATTCTTTCAAAAACGATAGAATATGATATATCACCATATCCTCCATGTGCTTTCGACTCGAAAGAAACAATCTTGACATCCATATTGATCCATGTACCGGAAATGATAAGCGTCAACTCCGTTTTATCATTCATCCAGTTTCTCAAGATCTTGACGCATGAATTTGGTTCTTTCCAGTTGTCCGTATCAACTCCGGCCAAATTTTTTCTGGATCCACCAAAAAATTCTCCCTCCCACGAGACTTCCGGAACCTCGGTTCCTTTGGGAACCTTAATAGTCCCTTTGGATATAATGTCAAAACTTTGTGATTTTACGCCATATCTTGCACGAACGGTTTCCGGCAAGAGGGAGAAAACAAATTTCTCCCCTTTTGCCGGTGTTAATGATATTCTCATATGTTATGCCTCCTTCAGCGGCCTATTGGAAAACGATGCTTCCAGTTGTGATGCGATCTCACCGCCCACTTCGTCAGCAATTTCCCGGATGTGACTTTTGACAGCTTCCACAACCCCGGAATCCTGTCCCTCTGCTCCATTGATTACAAATTCCGGATTTACTGTTACGCTCAACTCTATGGTCGTATTGCTGCCAGAATCACTTTCTCCATTGTACGAAGGATAATAGGATGCTGATTCTCTGTCAGGATCTGAATAATCATTAAAAGCAGATGCGCCATTTTCATAAGCCCTGCCAGACTGCGACACGAACCCTCCCTCAGCATATTTCTGGACTCCGAGCGATTCACCCGCCTGCCTGTACAGCTCCAATGCTCTGGCACGTCTGCTAGGATTCGTCGGTATCACCCACTCGCCATAGCCTTCTTCTGCCAGCCATGACAGCTGTCTTCCTGTAACATAGCCGCCACTAGCATTTTCCGCCGGAGACAGCGCCGACTTGGATGAACTACTCCCAGAATTGCTCAATGCCTTATCTGAACCGCTTGCTGATATACTTATACCCGGAACATTGAACTTTGGCGTTACACTTACATTTGCTGTTACGCTGAACGGATCTGCAAACGCAGTATCCAAAGACGATTGTGCAGATGTCCTAAGGGCTGCTGACCCCGCCAGAATACTGTTCGATGCACCTGTGGTAAGCGAAGTTCCATATCTTGTTCCCGATGTCAGGAAAAGCGCATCATATTCCGGATTATCCAGTGATTGTGTAAACGACTGCAACTGGCTTTGTTTCAGATTTTCATGTAATGCATTTGCTACACTGTCCGGAATTGACACGGCAGTCTGCTTCAACAGTTCTGAAACCACAGTCTGTGTCGCTATGTCCAGTTTATCAAGCCCGAACCACTTTGAGATATTTTCATCTGTCCAGTTCACCGCCTCTGGTTCGATTGCCAAAGCCTTATCCATAGCCTCTTTCAGTCTTTCAGAGGTAGTTCCCTCTATATCCGGGAGGATGCCCTCAAGCTCCTTGCTATAAGCATCTGCTATCGAATCCAGTTGGAACGACTCTACCCTGTCCTGCAAAGATTTTATGTTTTCGTTGTAGCCATCAGCAATCTTCTGGTACAGTTCCTCATAGGTTTTCTGGTCGATCGCACCGTCATCCAACTGCAGCTGCAGATTTGTAAGGGACACCTGTAACGCATTGTCATATGTTTCCGTCATACTGCTTACATTAGCCTGCAATTCCTGCTGCATGCTTGCAAATGAATCTGTGTCCAAGGCTGCACCATTATACTTGATCTTAAGTGAAGAAAAAGAAGCCTGTTCCTGTGCTACAGATAACTTATTGGTGATATTCGTTATTTTTTCCTGTAACTCTGCGATTTCCTTTTCTTCGTCAATATCAATGATGCCATCTTTCATTGCCGCTTTTACCTTTACATCAAGTTTGTCACTGTACTTTTCAATCTTTTTCTGCATCTTGCTGTACAAAGAATCCAATCCGCCCGTCATGCCTTTGCCGCCATCACTGACCAGCAGCTCTAACGCTACCGTAGCCTCGTAATGTTGGCCCTCGATATAGTCAGCCGCACTTTTCACAAAGCTGTCTATGGTTTCCCTGTACTGCTCTTTGTCTGATTTACTCAGTTTTGTAGAAAGACCAACCTGCCAGTTTGCCTTTTTCATGTTACGAATACTGCTCTGAAGATCAGATAATGAACTGTCTGCCTTCTGGGCTGCATCCGTAAACATGGTTATGCTTTCCGTCTGGCGATCGAATGCGATTTCAGATGCCGCCTCCTGTACTTCTTTCAGCGAGAGCGAAATATCTCCAAAATGATCTTCCATGTTTTTGACGACTTCCGCTTGGAACTTCTGTGCAAATTCTTCCGTTGTGACTTCCGTATCGTACACGGCATCCCTGAGTTCTTTCGTTTCAAACCTGACATCTTTGATGTCCCGGCCTGTCACAGAAAATACTTTCTGCGCCCTTTCAGCAGCTTCCTGTGCCGCTTCCAGATCATCTTCGTAATCACTTTTGATTTTATTTCCGGCAATCCAGCTTCCAACAGCTCCGATACCTGCTCCAATGAGAGCCCCCGGAACTGCACCTACACCACCGAATAAAGCTCCAATAGCTGCACCAGTAGCCGCCCCGGCTCCTGCTCCTGCTAATGTTCCTCCAACTTCCACCGCCCCTGCTTTTTTATATACCGCTGCCCTCTCTTCATCATCAGAAGTGAATCCTTTATACAAATCCATTCCGCCATGTACAAGACCGGCAGCTCCTGCCACACCGCCGGCCACTGATCCGAGTCCAACCGCACTTAATGCACCGGCACTCAATGAGGCACCTCCTGCCAGATTACCGGCTCCCAGATTGATTGCTGTATTCGCTCCAAAACCAAGTATTCCACTGCCTGCACCAGCAGAACCTATAAGAGAACCGATTATAGAGCCGCCCGCGGAACCTCCAGAACCCAAAAGTGCTTTTCCAAGTTTAATTCCGCCGGAGCCTGCACTGAATAATGGGCCTGCGATCTTTGCAAGTAAAGCCGCCGACATGAGAGAAGATAAATCCGCAGATTTCCCGCCCGGAAGCAACTTCGATGCATTACTCAGGATATTTTTAAATCCTTCCCAGAGTTTACTGCTGATCTCGTCAAAATCAAAACCATCAGCAAACCCTTTTGCGAATGAGGCACCAATACTTGCTGCTTCGTTCTGTGTCCCCGACACATCAAATCCCAATAACGTTAAAATCCCGGCATTCAGTCCAGAACCTAACAACCCGCCAAAATCTCCTAACGTATTGGCAATACTGGCTTTTCCTGTGTCATTCCACCATTCTTTGAACGGATTTGCAATAAATTCATCCCATGCAATACTAACCTTTCCAAAAAAATCAGCATTTTCCCAATCACTGGTATCTGACATGTCTTTGAATTTCTGCCTCAGTCCAGTTACCTTTCTTTCAATGTGATCCATCAAACCATTAAGCACAGAATTGATGGATGGCATCATCTCGGTAAGCCAGTCGGCAACACCTCTTACATAAGGCGCTATCCGTTCTCCAAGGGACATCTTTGTGCTATCCAATGCACTCTGGAACAAAGTAATGGATCCCTGTAAGTTATCCAGCATGGTGTCTGCCATCTTTGCGGATGCACCATCTGCATTGTTGATCGCCTTTGCCAGTTTGTTATAGTCCTTCTCACTGGCATTGACAATCGTAAGCATACCGCCCATTGCCTCTTTTCCGAAAATATTTTTTGCAGCTGCCGCCTTTTCTGCCTTTGACAAGTTTCCGAGACTTCCCCTGATGTTATCCAATACTGCTTTGAAGGATTTCATCTTGCCGTGGTTATCTTTTAGGCTGATGTTGTATCGTTTCATGGCAGACTCCATCCTGCTTGTCGGAGCTGACATATTGGCGATCGCTGTCTTCAACGAAGTACCTGCCATTGACCCTTTGACACTGGCATTCGCCATTAAACCTAATGCCAAGGAAACATCCTCGATACGGTATTTCATAGTCCCGGCTACTGGTGCAACATACTTGAACGATTCACCTAACATACTTACGTTTGTGTTTGCGTTTGATGATGCAGCTGCCAGTACATCGGCAAAATGGCTGGAATCGCTTGCCTGCAAATTAAATGCTGTCAATGCATCTGTTACAATATCCGATGTTGTTGCGAGGTCCTCACCGGATGCTGCTGCAAGACTCATGATACCTTCGATGCCATCAAGCATATCCTTCGTTTTCCATCCTGCCATCGCCATATAATTAAACCCTTCGGCCGCCTCTGTAGCGGTAAACTTGGTATTGGCACCCATTATTTTCGCTTTCTCTGTCAGTTTATCCAGATCGGAACCGGTAGCACCGCTGACAGCAGAAACCTGTGACATAGCAGCCTCAAAATCTTTGTATGTATCAATCGTATCTTTCAGACCGATACTGACTCCGAGGACTGCACCAACTTGAAACACAGGATTTTTGAGAATGTTCAATATCCCTCTTACCGGGGCTGTAACTAGATCAACTGCTTTCATGGTTACACGCCATGTCCTGCCTGTGAAATTTCCTATTCCACTTCTAAGTGTCCGTAATACCGGTGTGATCCGTTCTTTTGCCTCCAGTAAGACCTCGTATTTTTCTTTGGCCCATTTGGACAAACTTCTCTGTGTCTTTTCTGCGGATTTATCAAACCTTGAAACTTTCTCCCTTGCACGTTCCGAAGAGTTCCCTGCCTTTGTTGCAGCATTGCTCATTTTATCCAGTTTCTTTGTAACATTCGACAAATCCGGTTCTGTTTCATCTTTCGTTCCGATTTCAACTTCAATCCTGACGGTTTCAGCCATTAGTCCTCACCTTCTTCTTGTGGTTCCAGATAGACTTGCATGGATGCGAGCATGAAAGTCTGGACTTTTTTTGGTTTTTGGTAAAATTCATCTGGTGTTATTCCTGTCCGTTGAAATATCTGGTGCAGCAGACAGGTTTTTCCACCAGACTTGATCAGTTTTTTGTTACTTCTTCAAGGTTGTCATTGTATCCGCTGAGCCTGTCAATTCGGTCAATGACCTCCTCTTTCTCACCCGCTTTCAGCGAATACTCGATAACATCCAGTGGAGAAACGATCTGCATTCCTTTGTCCCGCAACGTCTCCCAGATTTTTTTGTTATCCCACAGCTTCTTCTTGTCCTCATCGATTGTTGCCCGGTAAATGAGATCTGCCCTGTACTTCACGTTGTCCGTGTCCTCCGGCATCTTTACACCAAGACTGCGGTTGCGGACATATTTTGTATGTTTTTTCTTGCAGTCGCTGTACTCGGATTCTGAAAGCGGGTGGATGCTGAAAGCAAATAAAACCCTGCCATTCCTTGCAATCTCAATACGCTGTCTTTCTTCCGCCACATATCCGGCAGCATCAATCAAGCCCTGAAGGAAATCTTCCTCATTCGTTCTTAACTGGTTTGCGTTCTGTTCCTCGGTAAATTCTCTTTCCTTTACGTTCCCGTTTTCAACTTCCTGTGTGGATAGTACGTCTTCACCTCTTGGCGTTTCGCTTGGTGGCATACTTACCTTCGTAGCCGTTGGATGATACCCTTTTTCCTGTGTCATGTCCTTTTCCTCCAATCATTTTTTGAAATAAAAAAGGGGAAACCCTTTCATTTGATTTCCCCAAAATCGAATAATTCTGTTACACTGCCATTAAGATCTGGTCACTGACAAAAGACTTGTCAGCTTTGGTGCTTTGTTTACATGGAAATTCCAGTTACGCTTTACTACATCGCCTACTGCAACATTCTGCAAATCAACCTGTCCAGATGGGATGCACTCGTAATATGTCATTCGTTCCTCCGAATTGTTCCGCCCAAGCAACGATCCTTGGAAGTTCCATACCGGCATTTCCTGTGTCTCAAGTGCATTGACAAGTTCTGTGATAAACTCATCATCTTCTACCACTACTTGAGACATTGTGAGCGAGACTTTATAAGTATTTGATGCCTCATGTTCCTGTGCGTCACCTAACACTTGATACTGTGCATTATTGAATGATACATTTGATGTAAATGTTTCAACCGTAGCCAACAATTTTCCATCCTGATTGAAAAATGCACCATCTTTTCCGGTTCTGGCATGTCTGGAATCACCTGCTGCCTGTGAATTTCTCATTTTCCTTTACCTCCTACTCTGCATTTGTGCTGAACTGGAAATTGTAGAACAGATAGATATGTTCTGCGGAATCCTTATCGATAACATCAAGAACAAACCAACAGGAATCCCCATCTGCCACATACAAATTGCTTTCAGCTACATTAAACGAAACCAACTTACCCTCTGCGATCATATTGGAACCAATCTCCAACAACTGTCCGATAATGGTCTTTCTCCCGTTCGGATCATTATCCACTTTTCCAACAAGCTCGTCTGTCACTTCATTGCAACGACGCAACAGCTCGAAACGTGTTTTTGTTCGTCTGATCTTTTTCCACCCGGCATCTTTGTTGTCCGGCGGCGTGATCAAGGTGTTGATGGCTGAATCGATCCATATCTGGTTTTTCGTATTCATACTCAGGACGATGCACCCTTTCTTTTCTGCCTTTATCACGTCTGGATTTGTCATTCTCTCGTACAGATCTGAAAATCCGGTTATTACCGTATGTGTCAGGGAAAGCCTCGAAGATACCGAACCGATCATTCCGGCAATACGTGCCGCTGTCTGGTATCCCTCTAGGGTCTCTCCCGCAACATCCACTTTGGAATTAAGCACATAGTTCATTTTCTCATCATTGAATGCCGCTGCTCTTGCCATCCTTGTTTCGATATCTATGCTGCTTTTCTCTGCCACGACAGCCTGTGTAAGATTGCCGGACTCAAAAATGCGGTCAACAAATGCCGCTAACAACAAATGGACTGAGGGATCTTCGGTGTCTACGCAAATTGTGTTGAACACATACGGCTCTACTGCTGCAAACGCATTGGAATAATCTTCGGTAGTGATCGTCGGATCCGTACCGGGATTCATCTTACTTTGCAGTGTGTTTGCAAGAATCGTCTCTCCCTCCTCGCCTTCTGTCTTTGCTATAAAATTGCGGCTGGATGATAAGGCATTTACAAGGGATTGGGCTTTGCCCCCATTGAAGTCGATTGTTTCGACCGCTTTTGTCCCGGAATAAATGACGCACTGCTTTACTGTTGGATCTGTTATTTTTTCCTTGATCGTTACAGAAAACTCTTTAGCCCCGGGATACTTTGTGGAAATTGTCACAGCATCTTTGTCACTCTCATTCTTGAGTGTAATTGATGCCTCCGTACCGCCGCTTCCCAACCGGCAAGCTATAATGGTCTGGGCCCCTCCATCCAATGCCTGACGAATAGCATCTGTCGTTCCCCCTGTACCGTATGTACTCTCGTACCCTTCCTCAGCACTTAATTCAAGGGCATATCCAACCGGCCCGAAATCTGATCGGAAAATAACAGCTGTTATTCCATTGATAACATCCGTTGTTGACACATCACCGTTTTTGCCGATGTTAAAATACGCCCCCGGCCTTACTTTGGTTTCGCCAATAAGAAAAAATCCTGCCATGCTTACTTAACCTCCTTCTTCATAAATTCTTTGACGACATTTTCTGCCTCCGCCTTATTGCACGCCTCAATTCCCTTTTCCTTCAATGCCGCTCTGACACACTCCGGCATTGTATGAAACAGGCTTTGGGCATTGCTGCAGAACTCATCAACCGTGTAAACAGAATCTTCATTTTTGCGTTTCCCATCTGTGTTGACATTTCCACTCGCAGCTTCCTGCTTTTCGACGGAATTTTCTGTCACATTGACAGCTGTGTTGTCTGTTACTTTTTTTGTTTCACTTTTTGAAGCCATAAAATATTCCTCCTAACTAAAATTACCTGTTATCCCGACTCCTGATATATGATGTCTTTTCTGTCTGTATCTCAGTAAGCCGTAGTGAACAGTTATAAAAACCTGACCATCCTTAAGATAGTCAGACTTATAATTTACCTGTAGACGCTTGACAAACATAGGCGAATCATCCAGCATGATAATTTCCCCATCGAGCGACAGCTGATTGGCTATTGCTGTTGCCATCTTGATTCGTATCTCACCGTCCGGGCATAAAACATGGACGGCTAATTTACCGTCCATCCATGCAACTGTATTCGTTTCTCTGTTCTTGTCAATCGTGATAAGCCGACAGTAAACTACTGGAACTTCTTTCGTTGCCTCAGTAATTTCATCCAACCGGTCTAAGCCAATCACCAAGCACTTAGGATACATTTCTTTTATGTACCTGTTGGCTGCCATAACCGGATCGGGATCTGTTGTCTGTTGATTTGGATATTCCAAAATATCAAACCTGATCTCACTTCCGATCAGCAAACCGTTCTTCTTTTCCTGAACCGAAAAGGCATCTGTTCTAGCCCACGTAAAAGCATAGAGCGAATCACTCTCCGGTTTTATCAAAACATCTCTGAGACATTTCTTTACTTCCGGCTCTATAACTTCTGGCGCAACATCCGTTGTATTCTGGCAGACTAGCGTTACCGCCAGTGTGCCGACACTTTTTCTTTCTTCGTCAGCCTGCATATCAAAATTGTATACAATCTGTGGATATTGTTTTTCTCCTTCCCAAAGAATAGGATCTGGTGGTTCCGGGCTGAAAACTGCCGGACACCCTTTAAAAACTGCCAAATTCCTTGTCAACTGTTCAGAATTTGCAAACCTGCTATATATCAGCTGTTCCAGATTCATCTGTGTCCTCCTGTTCTGGTGCTGCCCTGTACTCAGAAATGTTTGATAAATCCGCCGACCATCTAATTTCCCATTCCTGTTCTGTAACCTCAGAAATCGGGATAACGAAATGATTCGTAACATTTCCAATGTCTGGATGGTATTGAACCGTTATCTGGCTCTCTGTAACGGATGTCACGACGCCCGTTTTTCCCTCGTCCCATGTCCGGTGTCTGCCAAAGCAGACGCATCCCGGGTAAATCTGCGACAGATCATATACCGCCGCCGGTTTCTCTGTTATTAAGCCCATAACTACCTCCTATGCATAGGGTTCCCTGTATATTTTCTCGATCTCCGGTTTCGCTTTTTCGATTATCCTGTCCGTAAAGGGTCTCGGTGCCATCTTTGAAGTCCCATTATCAAGATATCCTGCATATGGCGCTGTGCTTTCAAGTTCAGCGATAATAGACGTACTGCGTCCAAATGCAGCATTTCTTTTTACTCTGCCATTCCAACCAAGCCGCAAAACACCGGTTCTCCTTGCCGGTGCCTCTCCCGGTGCAGATGCCCTATACATTGCCTTGTTGTGCGGCTTACGGTACATCTTTCCGCTTCTTTGGCCTTTTAGCACCTCTAGTTCAGCATTCCTCAAGACATTTACTGTTCTTGCCCCTCTTGATGCCACCTGCCGGTTGATACCCGCCTCAACATCCTTTACCCGAAATCTGACAGCAACACCCGCACTGTCAGGTGATGTGCTTTCTTTCCATAATTTTGTCATTTCACATCATTCCTTTCCTCAGCGTAATAGATCGTTGAAACACCAAGCTCCCCGGTATCATCCATGTCTACGATATAAAAAACACGTTCTCCCAGAATGAGCTTATCTGTCCTTTTGGCCAACGGTGCTCCGGCTTGTACAATAGTATGTGTTACCGTGTGTTCTTTTGTACTGCGACTTTCTTTGTCTTTAGCATCTGCATCTGCCAGACAGCCTTTTAATGTGCTTGATCCATCTCCTGAATAATCTGCCGCAACCCTGCCAGTGTCCGTTACGGTTGTGCCTTTTTCTTCGATTACAAATTCTTTGAAAAGATTGCCCGGTCTGATATACATTTTTTTAACATTTATCATCCTGTAACCGTCCTTTCATTTTTCTGCATATCTGTATGAAAATAAGCATTTCCGCCATGATTTTCGCAAACTGACAGGGGAACGGATGCAGAGGCAAGTGTTACCTCTTGTTTTAATGCCTCATAGTCCGCTCTCCACATTTTTGCTCTGTCCTGTAACGACAGACTCAATGGGCCGGTCTTGGTATCAACCTCATAAGCAAAACGCCGGCAGATGCTTTCCAACAACATGAGTTTTGCCTTCTTCCATGCTCCCGGATATAATTCTACTGCTGCCTGTATTTCCTCATCCGTTAATGCCGTGGTGTCTGAACCGCCCTCGATCATCGTATCGCCTAATTCAAATCTCATGCGGTCTTTTCCGTACTCCTTGATTTTTTTAGAATCGTAAGTATAAGTCTTTATCACTTATCCTCACCGTCCTGTGGCACAGCAACATCTTCTTTGGTATTAGCGTTAGATGTAGATGGCCCTGTGCTTTCGATACTGTCTCGCACATCGTCTTTTTCTGTTTCCGGGTTGGTTAATGTACCTGCCTGCTTTTTAGCTGCATTTTTAACCGTTTTCCTAGAATCCAGTGCATGAATCAGAATCAAAACATTTTCATCGGTGATGTCTGAAATTGCCTCGATCCCTTCATTTGTCTTAGACTGCATGATGGAAACCACCTGCGCCACGCCTTCCGGAGTCATTGGCAGTGAAATGTACTGGGCATTTTCACCTTCACTTTCCTCTGCTCTGACAGGAACCATAAACGCCCCTGTATACATATCCGGAGATATCTGTTGCAACTCTGCTACATACTCCTGCAACTCTGCCTGTTTCTGCTGCATTTCTGCAACTGTCTTATTTACCGCATCATCTACAGCTTCTGCAACTGCAGCGTCCAATTCTTCCTGCGTATACCGAATTTCCATTCCTTCGTGAAATTTTGGAGGCTCGGGATTTTCGGACGTCGTTTCAACGTCTGCAATATAACCACTGCCTTTTAACTTTCCTGCCCGGCTGTCAAGCACAATACCATCCGGAATTACGTCTCCCGGATGGTACTCGATGCCAGCAAAAGATATAGGTTTCATACATACATACTTCATAAGCTACCTCCTTACACACATGATTTCATGTAACAAGCCAGATCATCACAGGTCTTTTTCATATCTGTAGACACCAAACCTTCCATGAACTCAGAATGAGTACCGCCTTCGCCCTCAAATGTATCTGTTGCCACATAATTCCCATTTCCAAGCATATCCCATGTGAAGATATAGCCCGCAGATGGTTCGTCAAGTCGGGGAGCCGGTGTCGTATATGTCAGCAATGCACCGTCTGGTTCACAGATAAACTGCATATCATCATCCTGTCCTTCTTCCGCAGCATTGTAAGATGCATACAACACTTTGACCTCATCGACACCAAACAGTTCTGCAAGCACTCTTTCAGTTACCTTTGCAGGATTTGCCGTACTGCCGGTATACTTTACACGTTCCAACAAATCCGGATGGTCTTTCAGCGCCAAGTATGTATCATACCCAAGTGTCAGTTTGTTCGGTGTTCTTCGTCCTTCAAGCCTGATCTGTCGTATGCGTTCATCAAAGAACTTAATCGGGTCAGAATTTCCATCAGAAAACTTGACAAACTGGCTGCCTCCCGGAATTGTTCCAGATGCAATGCCGGTAAATTCATTAGCCCATACTCCGGATTTAAAGAAATTGTTGGCAAACAAAATATCCAAATGGAGCAACTGCTGATCTACGATAAAACGGTTTTTTGACCTTTTCGGATCAATAGACGGCGGCACATTTGCACGCTGATAGTTCAATGCTCCAATCTGGTCTATGCCAACAATGATCTGATCTACCTCGCATTTGTAGGATTCATCTGTGTGTCCCATCTGTGCCGGATCCGCTTTACCAAATTTGGGTTTCCTTTGCACATTGTCTCTTGCAAGGTCGCCTTTGTTGAAAACATAATAATAACCTATGGAATGGTCTACCGGGCAAATTGGGAAAATGCTTGTTGCTACATAGTCGCTGGCATTTGCAAAAAACGCCATGCTCATGTTTGTAAGATAACGGTTGGGTTTCCACCCTTTTGCGATACGTGCCTGCAATTCTGCGGCACTTCCTACTTTTCTTCCTGTACTCATTGATTCTTTACCTCCTTATGACTTTGCGGCAGATTTATAACCTGCTTTGATAATCTGCACTTTGATCCATGTACCTGCTTTCGATGCACTACTAAGTGCCACAGCAACAATAAAGTCACCATCCTTCGCCGCTACTGCTTTGCCATTTTTATCTGTAGCCAATTCGGTACCCGCGGCAATTTTTTCTCCGGCAACCCACTTGCCGATATCCTTGATCTGAATATCAACGCTGTCTCCTTTTTTTACGGTTTCATCTGTTTCAATAATAGACAGCCCGATCACATTGGCTCCTGCTGCCGGTTTTACAACTGTACCATTCTCGATAGCCAATGCGATTCCTCTCGCATCTTTCAGCTCGTTCCCGGCAGATAACGCGATTGTCGGACTCTCATTTATACTGGTTCCAAAAAAAGTTGCCATGTCCTACTCCTCCTTCTCACATTTTTCAGCCAGCTCAGGTTCTGCCATGAATACGGCATCCAAAGCCTGTGCCTTTGTTAATCCTGTTTTGGTTTTCATAATTTCTGCTGCCTTTGCCTCTGCCTTTGCCCATGCCTCACCATCTGTTGATTCACCATGACCAGATTTCCCGATTTCAGAAAATGCACCGCTGCTTTCCGCCGTCTCAACGGCCTGATCTAATAAGGCTACCATATTGTCAAAGGCACTGCCTCCAACCGCTTTCAGATTCTTAAACATCGGTACCAGTTCCTCCGGTTTCTTCCCGATGATTTCATATTTCTTTGCAATTTCATTAAGTTCCCTGTTCTCAGCGTCCTCTCGGAATTTCCTAAGTGACTGGATCTCTTCTCTGACTAACGGATGGAGGCCTTTGTAAATATCCTCTCCGTCCGATGGTTCAGGTGCAGGCTTTGATGGTTCTGTTGAAACCGGATCATCTGCCAATGGTTCAGGTGCGGATTTGGTAACTGCTGTATCATCCTCTGCGCCAGTACCGTTTCCGACACCCTCCTGTCCTGTTGTCTGGTTTGTGCCGCAACGCTTTTCAATATCCTCCAGAAAAGCTCTCTCAGCACTCGTCAGCTTGCTTTTGTCAATGTCTACTAATGCCATTTCTTTGTCTCCTTTCGATTCAATGTTTTTTTCTTCCTTAACAACGACCGACTTTTCAATAGATTCCGCCAATCTCTTTTGTACGGACTTCATATTTTCCAGTTCGGCCTCTGTTATCTCATCGTTTTTCCTCACAATATTGTTCGCCTTGCCATTCGACCATTGTGTGATAGCATCTTTCACAACCTCGCAAAATTCATCAAGGCTCTCCGTCATTGCTGTGGATGTCTGAGCGCCATCCAGATCATCATCATTCAATATCGAGTACAGGGAGGATTGTAATGCAAAGCATACATCCCATATCTCATCGGCGATCTTTCTATTTTTGACCTCGACATATCTCTCATCAAAACTCTCAGAATCGCCTTTCTGTACTTCTTCGACTGCATCGCCAAGTTGGCTCTCTTTTACGTCAAGTACCTTTGCGATCGCAGAAACCAAACGTTTCAGGACGTTTGTATTTCCTTCTTCTATGGGTTTTCCTGTAACATCCCGATTTTTGTACAACATGATGTGCGCATCCGGATTAGCACCCTCGTCAACAAAGTCGACTTTTTTAATTCTCAGATTCTTTAATCTGGTAGCCATCTGCTCTCTCCTTTCTAAAAATTTATAATCAAAAAAGACACCTTTGCAGATGTCTCATTGGATTATCACATTTCTTTGTTGTCTGTTTCTTCCTCAACTGTTTCCCACTCATTACGTTCCTTATACGCTGTTTTTACCCATTTGCTGATAAGAAGTATCAAGCGAGCAGAAAACACGTATACGCAAATCCTACATATCACGTCAAGCACTACTGCGGTCTGGTATATGTTCTGATATATCTCCATGTCACACCTCCACTCTCTCTGCTTCGCCCTCGATGGAAAACATGGAATACGTTCCGTCTTTGACTTTTTCCCATACATCTTCATCCAAAACTTTAAACCCGATCCACCATCCAACCGGAAGTGTGCCAACTGGAATCCCAATCGCTTCCATTTTTTCTTCTGTGAACACAACACTCTCAATCAAAACAGCGGCACCGCCTCTTTCGTGCATCTCGCCGCCTTCTCTGTATAATTCCACAAAATTGTAGGCGGATCGTTCCAGTTCTTTCGGCTCCACGATATCCTCCTGCCAGTCCTCAATCACCTCACCATTTGATCGGATTGAAACATTTGCCCACCCGAAAGCGAGCATCTTATCATCATCCGATTTTGTTATCTTAAATTTCCCCTTGACAATATCTAAGGGTGATGTGACCAACTCTAAAAATTTTTTCACTTTTACACCTTCTTCCTATGCTGTATCAGGCTCAATCTCAATATACTCAATGGCGCATCCACATCTTGGATGTGCCGGTGGAGTTTTCTTCTGTCCCGCAAACAAAACTTTTCCTTTGAAATCAAATTCATCATCCATTTCAATCTCAGTTCCCTCTAATGCTCTGCATATATCGCATACACTAGCATCTCCGGAAGTAGACCATTTCTTTTTCATATGGCCGAGAAGATTTTGGGATTGAGCTTGTCTAATTCCCTCGTCAGCACCTTTATTATAAGCGAATGCCATCTCCGTCCGCGCTATATCCATAGCTCGTTGTCTGTGCTGTCTTTCCGCATACTTTACAGCTCTGTCTAATGCTTTAGCCTTTACCCTGTCCGGTTTCATGCGTGGATGTTCTTTTTTTAACGTGGCAACAATGTTGTCGTAAAACCTCAGATTTGCTTTTGCCTGTCCTTTAGTAAGCCCGATACACGGACGAATCAGGCGTGAAAGTTCATCTATCGTGTGTTTTTCGACCACCTGTTTTGACAAAAGTGCTTTCATCGCATCTTTTTGTTCTTGTACGCAAGAGGTCACAAATTCTGCACCACGCTCATTGATCCAGCCTAACAGTCCCGGTGTCTGAGTATTAAATTCAAAACTGACAGCATCAAGAACAGGCTGCCCCGTAGGTCCTGCTTTGATTGCATCCGCCCACACCCTGCTTAACTTATTAAGCACCAGTAGAGAATAATCCTGAACCCATAAACGCAATGTTTCCCCGCTTATAGTTCCTTCCAAAACCGCCTGCCTCAACTCTTGGTATGTAATCGCATTTTGTTGGTCTTCCCAAAATCCACAAAGAATTTGTATAGGCTCATCACAATTACTTGCCAGATATTCCTCTATCCTGCGTAAGACTTCTTGGCTGTTTTTTGATTTTACTTTCTTTATCCCTTTGGGTGCAATCATCCGGAAGCCCATGCGTCACCTTCTCTCCCCAAGCGTTTCTTTGCCGCTTCTGCTATATCATCAGGGATTTCCTCATCCTCTTTATCCGATTTCCCGTTGGATGTATCGGGTTCTGGCGGTTGATTTTGTTCTTGTTGCTTTTGTCTAGTCCCATTAATCTCTCTTGTATCTGATGTTCTTTCCGGAAGATGGCCGACTTGCCTGATGTAATCCTCAAGTCCATCATCTGGTACTAGGATACCGATGCCTGTCATATCCTTAACGAATGATGCAACCTTTGCAATATCTGCATCTTCGATATCGCCATGTGTCATTTTAGGATAATCCGTGATTCCCTTGAAATGTTCACCGTTTATATCTATCAGCGAAGGTATTCCCTGACTGTTGAATGTTTCGCATATAATATCCAGATACGCCCCGATTGCCACAGCAAACAATTTCGTTTTATCTGAACTCAACGCAAAACTCCCTGTTTGCTGATGTCCTAAAAATATGAAATCCGCCAATGTAGTCATCGCTATTCTAGTGTCGTACCTGTTAATGATGCTATTCGTATCGAATTGCCGGGAACCACCAGAACTCAATAATTCCAATTTATAGCCATACGGAAGAACCAGCCCTTCTGTTTCATCCCTGCGGATAGACCTAACCATTTTCTCCAATCTGGCATGATTTTTAACCATATCTGAATCTTCGCTCCATATATCCATATTTTCTGGTGCATACAATACCGGGAACCCTGCCAGATCCCTTTCTACGCCAATTCCCTCTATTTCCTGAATACGTTTCTTAAAAAACCATGAACGGTAAGCATTCCGCAATATACTTTTACCTTCCGGGTTGTTTTTCCGGCTCTTGGTACGGAAGTGCAAAGCCTTTTCTTTTGGAATTGTACATATCTTCCAGTCTGGAGGTGCCAACTGCGTCATTCCAAGAAGATTATCCTCTCTGTCATATTCCCATTGATATAATGTTTCTTGAGCTCGGATGGGAAGTTTTCTCCATCCAATCAGACCGTCATCATATTTACTTTTTGTCCTTGGATCTTTTGTTCTCCCCATACGTCTCTTATAAACGATTTCATGGTAACTCCAACCAAAAGACAGAAACGACAAAACTTCTGATATTGTATCCACCCATGTCTCCGACATATCGCCCATACACTGTTCTACAAACTCCGCTGCCTCTTTGTCTTTTGCAGCATCTCCACCCGGTTCAACATTCCAAGGAGCCTGCCTCACAAGCATTTCTATAGCAAAAAGAATAGCACCGACCACATCATCATTGCTTGTCATTTCGTCATAGACGGCAACACCACGCTTTCCACGCAATTCGGGAAGAAATTCCTCATATAATGTTCCACCGTACCGTCTCTGTCCGATGCGGCCGATTTCTTTATTGTCTGCCATTTTCCTTTTCACCTCTCTTATCTCCAATAACTTCTCTTGCTCAAATTATCTTCATCAGGCGGTGCAGAGTATGAGTTTCCGTTTTCTATTTCGTTGAAAGCGGAACTGCTTGCATCCACCATGTCCTTAAATGTTGACTGTGGAAAATTTTCCATCTGAGTGAAATAATCTTCATTCCAATCTGCAATCAGCACATCTACATTTCCTTTATTCATTCCTTCAAGGCCAAGCCACTGTACCGAAAAAGGTTCAGCTCTCGTAACCTTATCCCCAGACTCCTGCAATATCTTAACCGGGAAACCGGCAAGAAATTTCAAATAGCTTTGTGCCTGATCCTTACCTGCCTGTCCCGGATCCTGTGGAAGTCTTGTCATCACCCTTCCGTATTTGGCTTTGTCGGTTATGCAGGTCATTTTGATCAACGCTCTTACCTCTGCGGAATCACAGCGGCGATTGATTACATCTGCCACAATGTATCTTCCATTTTTTCTTTTTCCAATCAGAACTCCCGCTGTATATGCCGGGTTTCCATCTTCGTCTTCGGAAGTTGCTGCCAAATCCCAACCTCTCGACCATGAAAAAACATCTGTCGGCAACGTCTCCAGCATATTGACTTTTGTTCTCTTAAACATCAATCCTGCTGCCGGTTTAATCTTCCAGTTACCATAAAGAAGTCGTTCCTTCTCTACCACTGGCAATGCTAAAAGATTTGCCATATAACCGGGATCGTTTTTCATCAGTATTTTATTATCCTGCAACGTGCTGGCTATGAACGTGACGCTCTTTGCCATAATCACAGCTTTCTCGTAATCCATGCCATTCTCTACGGCCGCATCAACTGCCTGTTGTCTTGTGTCAAACCAGTAAATCGTTTCATTTAGTCTTATCATCCATCGGATTTTTCCAGATCGTTCCGGTATCGGGTATCCGGTCTCCTGATTTATCCACCACTTAATAAAAGCTGCTACCCATGAATCTGCATCAGGATTACAAGTTGCCCTCACATATGGGACAATCCCTGAGTCCGTTCTGTTTCTTGACAGCATATAGAAAAACTGGTACTCGCTAAAATGTGTCAGTTCATCAAAACCTATCATTGTTATCTGTGAACCCTGCCATCCTTCGCAATCATCATCCCGTCCAAGATGTGCAAAATTGACCGTTGCACCACTTGAAAACGTCCAGTGTAGTTTTGGTGTCTTTAGCGGATAGGAACCCTTTACATGGCTGTAAATCTTTCTGGAACTTTCCCACAATCCTCCGGGAGTTGTAATCTGCGTATAATCTTTTCGGAAGATCACGGAACTGAAATTTTTGTTATTTTTATGCCGCAATGCTTCCAACAGCAAGCCGAATGTTTTCCCTCCTCCTGCAGCCCCGCCATAGATGCATATATCCGCCGATGTGGCCAAAAACATCTCCTGTGGGCCTTTCTGTGGCGCCAATATAACTTTATTCATTTGACAATTCACCATCCCTTCCGTTATCGGGGAGATATATTGTCACATCATCCTCTGACGATTGATCTATAACCTGTTCAGGTCTATCCTGCCAACGGTCACGCTGTCTATTCTTTAACCAGAAACACTGCGCTCCAACATCCGGCGGGATATGCTTTGTAGTTTTCTCTATCTTAACAGGCTTAACATTTCCTTCCTTGTCATACTCAACAATTTTCTTCTCTTCAGTATATTCATACCCTGTTGCTCTCTTATAAAGGCTTCGTACTACTTTTGCATCCGATACTCCTTTTCCTTCTGATAACGCTTTCTCGAACGAAGGATGGTCTTTCTTCCATCGGTGGATGGTTCTCACCGAAACTCCTATGCTGAGGGCAATCTCATCATCGGTGGCACCCATAGCAGCAAGCGACCAAGCCCAATCATCGTGGTAGTCAGCGTTATACTTAGGCTTGGCCGCCATAAATCAAACTACCTTCCGCCCAAATAATCAGCACACAGGTACTCTATGAGTTGCCACCGGTTCTTACTCGTTACAGTCCCTTCTTTCTCAGCTTTCTTAATTGCCTGTTGTATGATATTACCTGATTCCGCCGGAACTGCATTACTGCCGAACAATTTTGCTAAATATGTCCATTCGTCAGAACCATCATACCCCACATCATCCATTTTCTCGTTAGCCGCCCGGATCATGGAATGGATTGCAGCACCTATATTCCTAATATCCGTAAACTTCTGATACTTGCTCAGGGTTTCCACAAATGCCTTGCACTGCTCGTATACTGCTATACCAACAATCTCCGGGGAAGCTGTTTCTATATTCTTTAACAACTCATCCATGTCTTTGATCTGGTGTGGCAAAAATGCAAATGTTATATTCTTAAAATCAAAATGAACCGCCGGGGAAATCAGTTTGTCGTACTGCTCCAGTGGTTCTTCCATAATGTCTTTTCCTATATAGCTCTCTAACATATCATCTACATCATCAATCATCTTGCATATCTCACGCAGAACAGATTCATCATCAAATCCTGCTATGGCATTATGTGCAAGCTGTTTCGATGCGATCTGTGACCGGTTCAGGCCACTTACATCCATAATGGCAATAATCTCTTTCAGCCCGGCTGCTCTTGCACTCTTGATCCTATGGTGGCCGGATATGATTTCAATCTTCTCCCCATTCATTACAAGAAAAGGAAGACTTTCAAGCTGTCCTCGCTTTTTGATATTCGCTGTCAACTGATCCTGCATTTCATTTTTCATGATTCTGGCATTGATGTCCTGCTCTTTTACCCTGTCAATCAACACTTTCACGATCTGTAATCCAGAACCCATATCATAGATCAGCTCGTAGCCTTTGTTCTGTTCTTCCGCCATTGCTCTTCCCTCCTTAGCCATTCTTCCAATGTCTGCTGTTCTGTGCGTTCTTTCAGTTCTGCCTCATATGTCAGCTTATAACCGTTCTGCTTATCTTGTACCCTGTTTATCAATTTCATGATTCCCCTTACTTCCTTGTTCTCAGGGTATTTTGTAAGCATTGCTGTCCGTATTTTTGTACACTTCTCACGTTCCAACTCATCTAGCAAAGTATCCGCAAACGCTCTGTTCTGTGCCAGCATATAGCAAAGCCTTCCCAACCGATATTTCTCATGAGAAATCTTCATCACATACCATACAAACAAAGACTCCGACTGCATCTTGGATATCCCAAATACTGCCGCCACATATCCATCAATAAGCAATGCCCTGTTAAACGCAGCGGATGAGCCGACAAAGTTATGTGTCCATAGAACCCTGTAATACTGTGCTTGTGCCGCCTTGATGGGAAGAATCTGTAGCTTACTCTTTTCTGTTATCTCATAATCTCTTGGCAGCATACTGCACTCTAATGGTTCGATCTTGCTTTCAGATGGTCTTTTAATCTTCTTACCATGTGCTAGATCAGTCGCTTTTGCCTCTTGGTTTGTCGTTATATAACTGTTAAGATCAGCCCTTACACCCGAACGCGCGAAGATCGTATAGCCCTCTGCTTCACCAGTTCGTTTCTCTTGGTAACAAATAACCAGTGCTTTTGCGTCCATGCACAACTCATAAAATTGTTTGTGTCCGGTGTCTGGATCGAACAACTGATACTTAGGCTCTTTCCACGTCATTTTCCCCTGCGTATCGTAAAATTTTTCGTAACCAGAGAAATAAGTTGGCGGATTCGCAATAATCAACGCATGAGGATCATCCAGCACTTCCTTCAAATGTTCCCACATATCCATCGGCCGGTAGCTCATTCCATGCAGGAGCTTCTTTGTGTTTTCTATCTGTCCCCGGATGTTGGCAATATGTTCTTCTCTGCGTTCCTTTAGATCTATAAGCATATTATAGAAATACGCATTTCCCGCACTTTTAGATGTCCGCAAGTACATCTGAGCATACAAAGCAGTTGCCGGATCAAGTAACTCCTCGTCACTAAAACCCTGAGCGTGTATCTTCAGAGTTTCTAAAGACTGCTCTGTTATGGCATATCCCATTACCGTAGTCATCATAGACACATCACTGGTTTCTATCTGCTCAGGTTTGAACCCGGAACGCACTGCAAGATTAGCCATTGCGAATGTCCCGGCACATGGTTCAACAAATCTTGTATAGCCTGACTCCGCCGCTGTTGCAATCAACTTAACCAAGAAACGCTGCTCTACACTTCCAAGACAGCCCAGAAACATTTCCCCCGGATCTCTAAAAAATGCCATTTGCCTGTTGCTCCTCTCATAAATTGTGAAAACTGCACAAAAACTCAAAGTTGTTTTTTGTATAACCCCGAGATTTTTTATACCCTCACTGGCATATTGCACAAAAAAGACACCGTACTCTCTTTGAATACGATGCCTCTGCTTTTAGACCGGAACCCTGCTATGAACAGGAACTCTTCCCCGGAAGGGAAGCGTGATACTTTCACCAATTCCGGATATTATATTGTAAATCCCGCAGTGTCAAATAAACTCATCTGCCGGTATGGTTCCGGCTCTGTTTCTTTGGCCGCAGGGGTTTTACCCATTTTCTTTTCTTTTGGCGGAGTAGGATCATTAAGTTCCTTAATGCACTCTCCAGTTTGTTCCTTCCACCATTCTGCAAACACTGTCCTGTGACACCAATCTGATGGTATTCTTACATCTTCAAAACAGAGAAGAACCAGTTCTTTTCCCCTCTGTGATGCTGCCTCCTCAAACTTCCGCACCATACTGATGATTCTTTCAGTGCCAATGTCCTCCAGTTTCTTGTAGTATGCTGACTTGAAAGGCTCCAGATCCATTTTCAGCATATAGCCTTTCGGTGCCAGTGAATAGCATTGATCTTCTATTCGATAACCTAGCTTAAATCTCGGTTTCCCTAAACTGATACCAACGCAGTAATATTTATCGTCGTTCAGTTCTTTGTTACTATATCTGCTTGTCCATTTTGCCATGATTCTCACTCCTTATGTTCTTAGTTTTCATAGTTTAATTATACTATATAGCTATGTCTAAGTACATTGAAATGCCCTTTTTTAACCGATTTTTAACATTTCCGGCGTGAGTGCAAGCGGGCTTGGGAACCCGCCTGATCACACCGAGGGAAAAACTCAATCACTTTTTAGGGGGTGACATATGGAATATTTGCTATATACCATTCTAAACTATGAATTTTCTATTTGCAACCTACACTTTTTCTCCCCGCATACGAACATCCGCTTTTGCCCATTTTTACTGCCCGTACACCCTTTTCCGCTCAATGACATTCCGGTTCATTTCTACCGCTTTCTCATACAATTTCTCTACACTGCAAATCATATGAAAGATGCTTACGCTGTCATTGTCTACCTCAAACCGGTACACATTCAGATAGGATTTAAGGTTTATATCCATATCCTCTTGGATCGTCTGGTACATATAATGCAGCAGTTTGTTTCTTTCCAAGTCGCATAGCTCTGTCTTCTCCTGATACAGTGATCCACAGATCTGGTATCTCCTGCCAGTGCGTCCTCCATTTCCTGAATCATGGTATGTACTGTCAATAAAAAAATCAATGTGAGCAATTTTGCTCATATCTAATTGACTGATATATCTCTTTATATCCCATTTGAGATCAGGATGCCTTTTCCCTACCATCTCCGCCACTTCCCGGCTGTCAATGTACTGTATGGATCCGCTCTTATAAGCTTCCTCCTGTGTTCCTGCTGCTTCTTTTGTTGTTTCGTTTGTTACTTCTTACATGCTTTCCCTCCTTCCTCAGAAGCTTTTATATCCTCAATCAAAGTTTCCGCATCCCTGAAAATCCGGTCTACTTCTTCCTTTGACACCGCCTCTGCCTCTTTTATGGCTTTCTGCATGGATCGGCAGGCATCGCACAGGCAATACCCCCCCCCGCAAAACTCACAGTTATTATTCATCTGACACCTCCTGCATGGGCTAAATCACTGCCAATGGCTGATTTCACATCATCAGTAAGCAGGCTGTAAACCGATTCGATCTCTACAGCTCCGTTTTCCAGTTCTGCTCTTAACGCCCCAATGATCAGACCGATATTATAATAATTTCTGCTGATTCTATACTCTTGGATACTTATTACATTTGAATTTTTCATGATACGGCTCTCCTTTTCATACTTGATTTCGCCGCAAAGATTTGATAGAATGTATTTATCAATCGTTTCGGCGGTTGGTGGTTAATAGAGATTCGTTTGTGCTTGGTCGTGCGACGAATCTCTATTCTTTATTACATCTTGCCTTTCTTCTTTTTCTTTCTCAATACGTTTGAAACAGTGCTTTGTGAAACATCCATCATTTCCGCAATATCATCCTGAATATGAGTTTCTGCTAAATTAACGATTATATCATCTCTCTCTTCCTTTGATGAATAAAACGGTATGGTTATCATAGCTTTTTTTTCCACCCCTGTTCTCGATAATGTCTTTATATAAGTGTTTCCATCTTTGGTCGTTGCTTTTGCAAATCTCTCTCCTGTGCTTTTTTTCGTTCCTGCATTCAAAGAAACAATATCGTCCACGTTGATTTGTGGTTCATTTGCAAAAGCATCGAATATTTCATTTGACATCTTCAAGCCTCCTTTGCTTATTATTTTGGTATTATTCTAATATTATTCTAATGCTTTTTTGAGGTTTTGTCAATAGTTTCTTTGCTGAGGAAAAAACTTTTTATTAAAAATCAAGTCTATTAAATGTAAAAATATTTTATTTTAGTCTTTTGTATGATATAATTCAAAATAAAAAAGGAGAAACTCTTATGAAAAAGGCACTTTACTTAATTACAATATTTGTATTACTCTTTAGTTTAATAGGTTGTTCAAATACTCAGTCAAATGAAATCTCAGACACAGAGAACCCGCTTTTAGGAAAAATTTACATGCACAATAATTTTTCAGATACTTTTTCTTTTGACTATGTCAAATTTTATGATGATAATACTTTCCAAGGTATAGAAGTCAAAGGAAAGGACAACACTACAAACCACTTTGGCAATTATAAAATAGATAAAGGTGCAGTAACCCTCAACATTTCTGACGAAAGTTTTGCTGGTGTAATTACAGGTAATGGTTCTACCATCAATTTTGGCGAAGACGAATTTATTGACTGGACATCACATATTAGTAATACTGACCCAACACTTAAAAAATTCAAATAATTTCAAAACAACTGCCACCTCATCATGAGGTGGCATAAACAAATATTGGGAAGAATCCCTCTGACTACCTACTATTCATCAACTATTTATATTTATCTAATAGTTCGTCTAAGGACATAGTATTAGGCAAATCAGGTTCTCTCGCTAGATCCAAATTTGAACCAAATTCCCTTCTTATCATATCACTTATGTCGCAAGAAGTTTTATGAGTTCTATCTTCACGACAAACGCATGAATGTGTTTCTCAACTAAACCTTTATGCATAACTAAAAAA
>JAMPFC010000033.1 GCA_023664685.1 Roseburia sp.
AGACATTGAAGAGCTACTCGACGATCAAGGCAGACTGGCGTGTCATCGGAAATGACTCGGATGTCCAGAACAAGAGACTATACTGCTATTTTGACCAGTTCGATGCGATCAAGACAACGGATGCATTCGCCGCTTCGGGAAATGCGACAGCTTCGTCCCATGTAAGTTTGGGCAAGGATGCGGAAGGAAAAGAAGTATCAACGGTAGTGGCGGCAGGCGCACCGAATGAGAGCCGCGAAGTGCGTTTCGGGGTAAATATCTCGATGGCAGAGGGCGTGGACAAGGAGAGCGGCATCACGCTCAGCAACGGAGCCACCAGTAAAGAAAATAGCAAATGGCTGCCGAGTTATTACAGCGCATGGAAGGTGGAGGATCCAACTACGCATTACAGCACCGACTCGTGTACGACCGGTTTCAAGTGGGCAGAAGCCGATGCGTATACAGCAGGCTTTGCGACGAAATACCTCACATTCAACACAGCCCGGATCAATGAGGCGGATGCGACCTTGTTAGACCAGAGCAAGTTTGACGTGGTTATCGGAACGACTTATAAGGGAGATTCGCAGCTGAGCGGAAACAGCGTATTCTACTACGTGGACAATATAGCCCTTGTGGAAGAGGATATCCCGCTTACCGGTTTTGACCTGTCGTTTGCTACAGGAGCAGACAGAGTAGGTCAGGGTAAGAGTACAAAAGTAAATGTAGCGTACACTCCGCAGGACTCGACCCAGAAGGAGCTGATTTGGACATCGAGCAGTGCACAGGTAAAAGTGGATTCGGAAGGAAATATAACTGTACCGGAAGACTTTGACTTTGGCGGACAGACTGAAGTACAGGTTGAGATCACAGCGACAGCGAAAGCAAATCCTGCACTGACAAAGAAAGTGACGATCACGGTATATAAGTTGGAGTCAGCGACAGAACCGTATGTACTTGATTTTGAAACGATGTATGACGCCGAGCTTTCAGGCGACCTTACGGTAGAAAAAACGACAGATGATAACAGCGAGCCTTGTTGGCAGTTTAACCTTACGGACAAGAATCAGAGAATCTACTTTAAGCTGCCAGAGGAGATTAACCTGTCTGCTTATGACAAATACGAAATCATCGGCTGGGCACCAGATCAGATGTCACTTGACTTCTTTGATGCAACACTGCCGGCAGAAATGGCGAAAACAGAGCAGCCGGGGAATAGTGGCTATGAGTGGTGGAAGACAGCACCGGCAGCAACCTATCCGTTTTATGATGGTTCTTCATCGAATCGTCTGAGCGATGGAACATGGGTGGCACCGAATGATAAAGAGACGCTAACCGGTTCACTGAGTGGAATCAAGCAAAGTAAAGCGGAGCAAACCGATCCTGACCGGGGCAATTACGATGCAGTGAAATACATTGCAATCGGAAATGCAACAGGTGCTAACTTTGTCAACGGTGATTATCTCATCTATTCATTTAGATTGCTCCCGAAGCAGAGTGATTCGCAGGATTCCGAGCATGGGGAAACCCAAGCTGAGTGATAACCGCGTAAAAACAATCTAGTGATAAACAAGAGCCTTTCGCTTGAGGAAGGCGGGAGGCTTCTGTTTAAAAGAATTATTAAAATTCTATAAATCAAACAAAAAAGTAGGAGGTAAGAGTTTTGAAAAAGAATCTCAAAAGAACTTTAGCAAAAGTTATGGCAGTTGCGCTGACAGTAGCACTTGCCGGAACAGCAGCTCCGGACGCAGACGCAGCGAAGAAAGCAAAACTTTCTGCAAAATCCGTAACGGTTGCAAAAGGAAAGAGCAAAAAGGTAACGATCAAAATCGGAAAGAAAAACGCAAAGAAAAGTCAGGTAAAGAAGCTTGCTGTAAAGAGCAATAAGACAAAGATCGCTACAGCAAAGGCATCTGGCAAGACGGCTGTCAAGGTAACAGGAAAGAAAGCAGGAAGTGCAAAAGTCACGGTTTCTGTTACTCTGAAAGGACAGAAAAAGGCAACAAAACTGTCTTTGAAAGTGAAAGTAACAAACGCAACAAAGAAAGATGACCCAACACCGACAACTGCACCGACGACAGCTCCAACAGCTGCTCCGATTACTCAGCAGCCGACAACAAGTAATCAGCCGACGACAAGCGGTCAGCCGACGACAAGCGGTCAGCCAACGACAAGTGGTCAGCCGACTCCACAGGTTACGAAAATTACGATAAGTGACCTGAACTTAAATCTGACTGTTGGCGAGACAGGAAACTTATCTGTAACAGTAGAGGCAGACGAGGGAGCAGACAAAACAGAGACATGGACATCTGATAATGAAGAGGTTGCAACCGTATCCAATACAGGTGTGGTAACGGCAGTTGCAAAGGGTGCAGCTAAAATCACGGTAAAGGTAGGAACAAAAACTAAAACATGTGCTGTGACCGTATACGAAGAGCCGATCAGTGTACCGGTAGAATCGGATTCTTATGAGATCGCACTGACAGAGGAAAATGAGAGTATTGCTACAAGTGATGGCAAACGTGCGTTGGCAGAACTTGATGCAAATGCATATCATAAAAATATTAGCTTTGAGGACGGTACCGTTAGTTTCGATTCAAATAACCAGTATAATACAGGGGCAATTTTCTATGCGGCAAATCTCACTGAGTCAGGTGCGAAGGTAAACCAGGCTGATGATGGAACTAAGTCCGTTTCTGAAGACCACAAGACGGTTGATTTGTCTGCATATAAGTATATGAAGGTTGTTGTAACAACAAAAGCAGAACTTTGTTTCCGTCTCTTTAATGATGCAAGTTCATTCTGGAATAAGAATGATGCTTACGAGGGAAAACCAGATGGAGCTGGCGCAAATCCTTATGAGGGTGATAATGAGACAAGAACAGTATATGTAAACCTTGCAGAGAAATTCCCGAACGTTGATCTGAAATACGTTGATGGTGTCTGCGTAAATCCGCAGGATGCAGAGGGTGAATCCATTACGGTACACTCGATCGAGTTTGTAAAGGTAGCACCGTTGGAGATTGAGATAAAAGATGCAAAAAGCCCAGAATTGACAGCAAATTACTCTGGTATTACAGTTAGTCTTGCAGACTATCTGCCAGAAGATTTCGATATTGCAGACTATTCTTCTGTAGAAATCTGTGTCAATGCATATGATGGGAATGAGGAATTGATTACCGCTGAGTATTACTCGACTGCTGACTGGGGTGAGCGTGTACAGATTGCATTTGGTTATACAGCTACAAGAGGAGAATATAATGAGGATACTGGTTTCCCCAATAATATTGTAGATGGTAACAATGCTCATACAGGAGGCGGAACTGAGCATGATCGTCTTGATATATCTAAAGTGATAGATAATTCAAAGGGATTTCATGTGTATGCCGGAAAGAAGCAGGATCAAAAAGTTAAATACGTAGAAATCACAAAAGTTATCTTTATTCCGTAATTTGACTTGTTGCTAATAGAAAAGGTGCAGACGGGCAGTTTGTTCGACTGCACCTTTTTTCAAAAAGGAGGTTTGTTTCGTTGAAAAAAAGTGTAAGGAAAGTGTTGGCTTTGACGATGGCGTTCGCTGTGTTTTGCAGTGTTGGAAATGCCTTTGAAAGCGAAGCCGCTTCAAAGCCAAAATTATCCAAAAAGACCATTACACTGAAAAAAGGAAAAAGTGTAAAGGTAAATGTAAAGGGCAAAAAGATCACAAAGACGACGTGGAGCATTAAGAATAAGAAAATCGCAAAACTTACAAAGAAGACAAAGAAGTCTGCTAAGATCAAAGGACTAAAGGTAGGTACGACATACGTAATTGCGAAAGTAAAAGCAGGCAAAAAGAAGTATACACTGCGCTCTAAAGTGACTGTAAAAAAGAATACGGTGACGCCGAAAGTGACGGTAACTCCGATTCCGGTTACGCCTGAGCCGACTGCATCTGCACCGGCAGTTACGACGACGCCTGACCAGTCGCCGACAGTTCCGGCACCGGCAGGAGGCGACGATACCCAGAAAACGGATACGAAGATTCCAATCGGGACAAAAGTAATCGATGCGACATTTGAAAAGTATACACCGGGGCAGCTTCTTGATGAGAATACGACGACATTTGATTACTTTAAAAACCGTGACACATCGACCTCCTGTACCGCTACGATATCCGATGAGGGATACGCAGAGGAGGGGGCAGATCCGGGCAACTGTCTGCTCATTACCGGAAGAACCAGTCAGTATCAGGGTGCATTGTTAGACCTTACGGATGTTGTTGAGCCGGGTGCAGTATACCAGTTCGAGGCTTATGTACGACTTGGCGCGGAAGCTTCACCTGCAGCTCAGTTGACGCTGTCTTCGGAGATACAGGCTGTGGCAGGACGTGAGTCTTACAATACACTGGATCAGAAAAAATGCCCGAAGGATTGGGTGAAAGTTAGTTACGAACTGAGTGCGCCGGATGATGTGGCTCATTATGGAATTTACTTTGAAGTGTGGGGGGATCCAAGCTGTGAAATCTTTATAGATAACGCATCGCTGACATTAACGAGTAGAAATGAACCGCAAAGCGGTCTTCCGTCGTTAAAAGAAGTGTTTAAGGATCAGTTCTCCTATTTTGGTGTAGCTGTGGACTACAATGCTTTGTTTGGAAAGAACAGCAGTGATTTTATACGCTCCCAGTATAACAGCATCACGATGGGAAATGAGATGAAGCCGGATGCGATTCTGGATAGCGATAATGCAACGGTTACAGCGGCAGAAGCACAGGAGGCAGGTTACTATATTCCGGATGGATACGAAGACCAAGAGGAGAATCAGGATAGTAATGGAAATGTAATTTATCCAAAACTGAATTTTGATGACGTCGATGCGATCCTTAAGGAAGCTCATGACAAAGGTTTGAAACTTCGTGCGCACACGCTTATATGGCACGAGCAGACGCCGGTCTTTTTCTTTAAGACAGGTTACAAAACTGCGAAATCAACTGCGAACTGCAGTAAGCAGGCGATGGATACCCGGATTGAGTTTTATGTAAAGACGGTTATGAACCATATGCTCGCTAGTGAGTATTCTGACTGCATTTATGCGTGGGATGTCGTAAATGAATATTTCCACAGCCATGAGGCAAATAAACGTGAGAAGCCGACGTATTGGGAAGAAATCTACGGTAAGGATGAAAGCGGAGATTATCTTTATGAGACAGCGGATAAAATGTCGACCAAACCTTCTTATGTAAAATGGGCATTTGTATGTGCTTATGATGCATTGAAGGAAAACCACCGCGAGGGAGACATTGCCCTCTTCTATAATGATTATAACACGTATGGAGGCTCAACTGCTTCGGATATCGTTGAGATGATCGGCTATATCAATGAAGCGGATACGCTCAATACGGAGGGGACAAAGATTTGTGCCGGCGTTGGTATGCAGTCGCATTTGGATGTTTCTGAGGAATATCATTCGGTGGCAAATTTTGCGAAGGCATTAAATACATTCCGGACTGCCGGACTTGAGATCCAGATCACAGAGTTGGACGCTACGATGGATGCAGATACAGAAAGTGAATCTACACAGGCAGAATATTATAAAGCGTTGTTCCAAGCATTGTTGCAGGCAAAAGCAGCCGGTGCGAATATTACAAGTGTGACGATCTGGGGTATGTATGATGCTACTTCATGGAGAAGTTCACAATATCCGCTGATCTTCAAGGGGATAAATAATCCGAAAGAGGCTTTTGATTCGATCATCGAAGCTGCACAGGAAGCAAATACAGCAAATACACAATAAATTTTGCTAAAGATTTTTTGAAAATGACCGATATATAAATTACAAGGCCATAATGACTAAGGACAGCATGTTTTCAATGGAGTGAAAAACGAAGTTGGAGCATGCTGTCCTTTTGGATGGAGGAATTTTATGTCGGAAAGTAGAATTTATGCAGGTTATTTCCTGCGAACAGGAAGTTATGTGGAGAACAGGCGCACAGAGACAGAGACGGAGGAGCCAAAGGATTTTAAGACGCAGATCGCAGAGCTTGCGAAGAAAAAGAAGCCATGTGAGATGACGCTGAAGGAGTACAGGGAGTACTTGAGCGAAAAAATCCAGAAGATGTGTCCATTTGCGCGTCAGATGAGTGCGCTCGTGACGGTTCAGATCAGCGATATGGCGCTGGTGGCGATGAAAAATGATCCGGAGTATGAGAAAATGGTTCTGGAGGCGGTTCAGTATGTCGTGACACGGGAGAAGGACTCCGCTGTGGAAATCGAACTCCAGATACAGCGCTCGAGGGAGAAAAAGAGCGAGGAAAAGAAACAGATGCAGGAAATTTTATTGAAGAAAAAGAAGATCCGGATGTTTTTTGAAAAGAGGAAGCTCAGACGAGAGGCTTATACGGAATTTTTGGAGACTGGCGAGCGGTATGTCACACCCTGTCCTGCGACTGAGGTTTTTGCCGCAGCGCAGATGACAGGTGGAATTTCGATTTTTTAATACAAAAATTGCACAGGTGTTATTTTCTGGATAATGCCGCAGGCAATCTTTTTTCCAGAATCGCCGGAGGGCTGCGAGTGAAAATCATCGGGCATCGCGTGGACGATGACAGTCCGCCCGGTGATTTCTTTTATTGTAAAACGGGTCGTGATGACAGCACTCCATGCGATCCCCTCATTTACAAAGACCGGCGGAAGGTCTCCGGCATGTTCCGGGTGTTCACAGCCATGCGGATTGTAGTGGCCTTTGGCGTCGGCAAAGGGATCCTCATCATTTCCGCTGCAAGCGGCACCCTCATGGATATGCAGGCCGAGTACCGGGTGCTGGCAGTACCCGTTCTTGCTCGGGATGCCATAAAGGGAAGTGGTAACGAGAATGGCGGAGCCGATATCGTAAAAACAAACTTTGCCATTCAAATTTTTATATTCCGTGCTGCCCAAGATCATGGCGAGAGCCTGTGGATCCGCCCATTGCAAGATTTTCCCGATATATTTTGAGTCGTACATGTTGTATCTCCCTGTCGTCAAGTTATTTTCATTTTTATAATATGTAATTTTATGTTGCCAGTTCCCGGAACAGGCAGGGGATTTTTAGCTCTCGGAAAGCATTGGCGGTATAACTTTCTGAAAATATTTTCAAAATATAATTTTATAAAGAGATTAAAATATGGTATGATAGGATTATCAATGGAAGCAAACGGATGCTTCGCCAAACAGGAATGAGGGTTAGCATGAAAGAATCATCAGCAGAGCATTATCGAAAAATGACAGAGACGCCGGTATCCCGTCTGGTTATTTCTCTGGGAATCCCGACTACGATAAGTATGCTTGTCACAAGTATTTATAATATGGCGGACACATGGTTTGTCGGGAAGATTGGGACAAGTGCCAGCGGTGCAGTGGGAGTTGTATTTGGACTTATGGCGATCATACAGGCATTTGGTTTCATGTTTGGACATGGGGCGGGGAGTATCATCGCCCGGAATCTCGGTCAGAAAAAATTAGAACATGCCAATATTACAGCCACTACGAGTTTTGTGTGTTCCGTACTGGCGGGGGCGCTGATCACACTTTTTGGACTTTTATTTTTGGATCCGCTCATGCGGCTGTTAGGGAGTACCGAGACAATCCTTCCCCATGCGAGGGCTTATGGTGGATTTATTTTGTTGGCGGCGCCGGTTATGGCGTCGAGCTGTGTGCTGAATAATATCCTCCGCTACGAGGGGCGGGCGATGCTCGCAATGGTGGGTCTTACAACCGGAGGAATCATAAATATATTTGGCGACTGGCTTTTGATGATCCATTTTGGAATGGGAGTAGCGGGTGCGGGGATTTCGACAGCGGTGTCCCAATGCATCAGCTTTGGAATCCTGCTCTATATGTTTTTATCCGGCAGGACACAGACGAGACTTTCCCTGAGAAAATTTTCAAAAAAGCGCAGTGAGATCATGAATATTATCAAGACTGGTTTTCCGAGTCTTATGCGGCAGGGGTTAAACAGTGTATCCACAATGGTACTCAATGGATATGCCGGACTTTACGGAGATGCGGCGGTAGCCGGGATGTCGATCGTAAACCGCATCTGCTTTTTTATCTTTGCAGTGGGACTTGGGCTTGGACAAGGATTTCAGCCGGTTTGTGCATTCAATTATGGCGCAAAAAAATATTCCAGAGTCCGAAAAAGTTTTTGGTTTACGACTGTGACAGGCGAAGTAGCACTTGGTATCCTCGCTATCGCCGGGATGTTTTTGTCATCGGGGCTGATCGGATTTTTCAGGGATGACCCGGCGGTGATTGCGATTGGAACATTTGCGCTGCGGGTACAGCTTCTTTCCCTGTTTTTTATTCCGCTTACAGTCTGTGGCAATATGATGTTCCAGAGTGTGGGGGCAAACGGAAAGGCGACATTTTTGTCAGCGCTGCGAAGTGGCTTGTGCTTTATTCCGTTTATCATCCTCCTCTCGGCTCTCTTTGGGCTGACTGGTGTAGAAATTGCACAGACGGTATCGGATGTGGCGACATTTATCATTACGGTGCCATTTGTCTTATACTTCTTCCGAACACTGCCGGCAGATCGGTAGGTAATTATGAGTAAATTATTTATTGTCTATAAGATTATCATAGGAGATGACTTGCAAAATGAACAGGACTAATAAACCGAAACTAACTTCTAACCAATTGGTAAGTAAATTAAAAAATGACAAAGGTGTTACGTTCAAATATGTAGATGAACAATCTGCAGAAAAGTTTTTGTATGATAGAAATAATTATATGCGTACAGCGTCTTATAGAAAAAATTATGTCAAGTATACCAAAGGTCAGAACATGGGGAAATATATCAATCTTGATTTTGGGTATTTGAAAGAATTATCCATTTTGGATATGTATTTGAGGGATATTATTGTTAGAATGTGCATTGATATTGAGCATGATCTTAAGGTGAAATTGGTAAATGATGTTGAAAGCGATACTGCGGAAGATGGATATGATATTGTAGATCGTTTTTTGAACCAATATTCTTACATAAAGGATAATAAATTAGCTGCGATGACATCTTCACCTTATACATGTGGGCTTGTTTCTAAATACTTTATTATCAACAAAAGCAAAAATAAAAAAACAGGCAAGATAGAAAATGTGATACAAACAGCAGATTGTCCTGTATGGGTAATTGTTGAATTGCTAGCATTTGGAGATTTCATGCGATTGTATGACTTTTATTATAGAGCGAAAGGAAATGTTCCAGTATCATATAAGGTGTTAAATTTAGTTCGAAATCTAAGAAATGGATGTGCACATAATAATTGTATTTTAACTGATTTGACGCCACGTTCCTCTGTGCCACCAGTAGAAGTTGCAACTGCTGTCTCTAAAATTTCATCAATTAAGAGCAATCAGAGAAAAAAGAAGATGTCCAGCCGGGTTGTAATGGAATTTGTCAGTATGCTTTATGTATATGACTTAGTTGTATCTGAGAAAGTAAAGTTTCATAGGATACAGGAGTTTAAGATGTTTTGGAACGGAAGAATGATTGAAAAGAAAGAGTTTTTCAAATCAAACGATTTGCTTGTGGGGACATATGACTTTATTAAAAAAGTAACAGAGGCATGGTTTTAGCAGAAATTTCTATTGACATTATTGCAAACATTGCATATACTAATATCAGAATCATAAAACACTTCGGTGTTTTTGTAAGGGCGGTGTTACGACATCGCTCTATTTTTTTGACATTTGCAAATTTGCGACAAAAAGGATATTTTTGTTTACTAAATATTTTATATGTGTTATACTATAACAAATAGAAATAGAAAGTTTTAAAGGTACTATCCGTATAGCAAGCGGTTAGTCCCCCAATTATAGTGATTAAAGATTATAACCGCTTAGTTTTGGTAGAACGAGGGCGGTTATTTTCGTTTACCAATTTGATAGAACAAACCTTATGTTTTTCTTGATCAACAGAAAACCCGCATATAGAAAAAGGTGAGTACCGGGAAATCATACCAGCCCGAAAAGGAGTTGCCCCCGGCAGACTTGATTGCGATCCGTAGCTCAATTCGTCTGCCGGGGGCAACTCCTTTTCGGGCTGGTATCCTCCCCCTCCCCCTTTTCTATCCTTCATACCCCTCCGGATTCCTACTCTGCCACCTCCACGAGTCGGCGCACATGTCATCGATGCCATATCTGGCTTCCCAACCGAGTTCTTTTTTTGCTTTGGCGCAGTCGGAATAGAGTTCGTCTACATCTCCGGCGCGCCTCGGTTTGATCTCATACTTAATCGGGTGGCCACATGCCTTTTCATAGGCGTGTACGACGTCAAGGACGCTGTAACCGATTCCGGTTCCGAGATTATAAATCCGGACTTCGGGTGTTTCGGTCAGCTTTTGGATCGCTTTTACGTGGCCGGCAGCGAGATCCATTACATGGATATAATCACGGACGCCTGTGCCATCATGGGTTTTGTAATCATCTCCAAATACGCCGAGGCACTCCCTTTTTCCTACTGCTACCTGTGACACATAAGGAACGAGGTTGTTTGGGATTCCTTTTGGATCCTCGCCGATCCGTCCGCTTGGATGGGCGCCGATCGGATTGAAATAGCGTAGTAAAATGACGTTCCATTCCGGATCAGCGGTATGAAGGTCAGTCAAAATCTGCTCAAGCATCCATTTTGTCCAACCATATGGATTGGTCGGGCTGCCCTTTGGACATTCCTCTGTGATCGGGATAAAAGCAGGATCCCCGTATACAGTGGCTGATGAGCTGAAAATAATATTTTTTACGTTGTGGGTTTTCATGCAGTCGACAAGATTTAGCGTGCCGGTCAGGTTATTGTGGTAGTACTCGACTGGTTTTTCCACCGATTCGCCGACTGCTTTTAAGCCGGCAAAATGAATGACTGCATCGATGGATTCTTTATCAAATACAGCATTTAATTTTTCCTTATCCAGAAGATCGACTTTGTAAAATGTGGCTTTTTTTCCGGTGATTTCTTCAATGCGTTTAACCGCTTTTTCATTGGAATTGTAGAGATTATCTACGATCACCGTCTCATAATCATGTTCCAACAGTTCGACGCATGTGTGGCTGCCGATGTATCCGGCGCCTCCGGTAACTAATATTTTCATAGGGTTTCACGTCTCCTTTCAGGTATTTTGAATGTTATACGATAAAGCATATACTATGACGCAGGGGCGGGGTCAAGGATTTTTTTTGCGCCATCTCCTGTCTCGACGACATAAAATTCCGGTTCCATATCAAATTCCTGTTTGTAAGTGACCGTGAGTTTATCCATAAATAAGCGTCGGTTTCGTTTTTTGACAAGGCTTACCGTACAGCCGCCAAAGCCGCCGCCGGTGATGCGGCTTCCGAGTACGCCCGGAATCTCCTGCGCTGTCCTCACAAGAAGATCGATTTCTTTGCAGGAGGCTTCAAAGTCATCCCGGAGTGAAAGGTGTGATTTGTTCATCAACCGGCCAAACTCCTCAATATCATCATTTTTTAATGCTGTCTGCGCATGGACGGTGCGTCGGTTCTCAGAGACCGCATGGCGCACTCTCTTGCGGATCGTTTCGTCGGGGATCAGCACCTTGTAGCGTTCAAACTGCTCATTTGTAAGTTCCCCCAGATTGTTTATGTCGATTACTTTCTGAAGCATCGCAAGGCCTGTCTCACATTCTTTGCGCCGGTCGTTGTAAGCGGAGGAAACAAGACTGTGTTTCACTTTGCTGTTTGTGATGATGATGCTTATGTTTTCAAGATTCAGGGGCAGATACTCATATTCCAGAGTATTGCTGTCCAGAAAAATAGCGTGGTTCTTTTTTCCCATAGCGGAGGCAAACTGATCCATGATCCCGCAGTTCATGTCATTGAAATGGTTTTCGGCATACTGCCCCAAGAGGGCGATCTTTGTCATGGAAAGGTCACGGAATCCATAGGTGTCCTGCAGCATGAGACCGGTCACGACTTCAATCGAAGCGGACGAGGACAGCCCTGCGCCATTCGGAAGATCTCCGCAGAAAAGAAGATCCATTCCGTTGTCAATGCAAAATCCACGTTTTTGGAAAGCCCAGATTACGCCCTTTGGATAGTTTGTCCATCCGGCGTCATCGGTATAAGTAAGTTCGTCAAGGGAAGATGAGATCACTCCCTGCGAACTGAAATTTTCAGAATAAAAATTTAATGTATTGTCCTGACGTTTGCGAATCAATCCATAGGTACCAAGGGTAAGGGCACAGGGGAATACATGTCCGCCATTATAGTCAGTGTGTTCACCGATTAGATTGACGCGCCCCGGGGCAAAGTACACGTCAGGCTCCGTGCCGGAACCAAAAACCTCAGTAAATTTGTGTTTTAATTGTTCTACCTTCATAGTAAACCTGCTTTCTCAATCGTATTGTCAGTGCGTTATTGTTGAGCCACATTATCATTATATATAAAAATGCAGAAAAATGCTATAGAAACTTTTGGTTGTCAGCATACCGGCAGATGTGTTATATTTGAAACAGGAAAGGCGAAATCAAAAATAAGATTATGAGGTGTTCTAATTATGGGAGAACAAGTACCGGTTTATGTGATCGGCCACAAAAATCCGGATACGGATTCGATATGCTCTGCGATCGCTTATGCGGAGTTAAAGAACCGGCTTCATGGCGGCGGGTATTGTGCGGCGAGAGCCGGACAGATCAATCAGGAGACGCAGTATATCCTTACTTTTTTTCAGGCGTCGGCGCCGCTTTATATCGAGGATGTCATGACCGAGGTCAGGGACATTGAAATACGCAAGACAAAAGGGGTATCCGGTGATATTTCCCTGAAAAAAGCGTGGAATATGATGCGTGAACTAGATGTTGTGACTCTTCCTGTTACGACACAGGAGGGCAGCCTTTCCGGGCTTATCACGATCGGGGATATTGCCACTGCCTATATGGATGTGTACGACAACTGCATTCTGTCGACCGCCGGGACTTCTTATAAAAATATCCTTGAGACCCTTGAGGGGGAAATGCTGATCGGGGATAAAGATGCGGTGTATACAAAGGGCGAGGTGATCATCGCGGCGGCAAATCCGGATGTGATGGAGAATTATATCCATAAAGGGGATATGGTCATTTTGGGAAACCGCTATGAGTCACAGCTCTGCGCGATCGAAATGGGGGCGGCATGTATCATCGTATGCATGAATGCCAAAGTATCCAAGACGATACAGAAGCTTGCCAGTGAGCAGGGGTGCAGTATTATCGTGACGCCTTATGATACATTTACGGTAGCGAGGATGATCAACCAGAGCATGCCGATCGAATATTTTATGAAGCGCAACCACCTCACGACGTTCCGGCTCTCCGAAAAGACAGAGGATATCCGGGAGATCATGGGGAAAAAGCGACACAGGGATTTTCCGGTACTCGATGCACAGGATAAATACGTAGGCATGATTTCCCGCAGAAATCTGCTCAATCTCAAGAAAAAGCAGCTTATTCTTGTCGATCACAACGAGGTATCCCAGACGGTGGATGGGATCGAGTATGCGCATATACTTGAGATCATTGACCATCACCGGATCGGCACATTGGAGACACTTGAGCCGGTGCTTTTCCGGAATCAGCCGCTGGGCTGTACCGCTACGATCATTTACCAGATGTATCAGGAGAATGGAATTGAGATTCCGAAAAATATAGCGGGTCTTTTGATGGCGGCGATCATATCGGATACGCTGATGTTTCGGTCGCCTACGTGTACGGAGATCGACCAGAGGGCGGCGGAGGAATTGTCCGGAATCTGCGGCGTTGAGATCGAGGAATTTGCGATCGATATGTTTGGCGCAGGCAGCGATCTGAGTTCGCGCGAGCCGGCGGACATTTTCGGGCAGGATATGAAGCGTTTTGAGGTAAATGACATCGAGTTCTGTGTGAGCCAGATCAATTCGATGAACAGCATTGAGCTAAAAGAGATTCAGGAAAAGTTAGTGCCTTATCTGGAAGAAGTATTTGCTTCTCTTGGCGTGAGTATGGCATTTGTCATGCTTACAAATATTGTAAAAGAAAGCACAGAGCTTCTCTGCTTTGGGGAGAGGGCAAAAGAAGTGGTCAAAGAGGCTTTTCAGCTTCACGGTGATATGAACCGTATTATATTGAAAGGTCTGGTTTCCCGCAAAAAACAACTGATACCGAGTCTTGTATCTGTTTTACAGCAATAAATATAAAACAAAGGATGGTTTGACGATGAAAAAAAGAGTGATGATGTTTCTTTCGGTGCTTTTGATCAGCGCCATGTTTTTACAGATCGCAGAGCCGGGCAGTCTGTCTGCGGCTTCGTCAGAAAAAGAACTTAAGACAGGCAGTCTGGAACTGATCCAAGAGGGCGCACTGACTGGCGTACTGGTTCAGGATCAAGAGGAAAATCAGGGACTGCGCAGCATCTCCGGCAAAAATATTTCCATTGAGGATACGCTATATCAGGGAATGTTTTGGGGCGAGGAGAAGATTGACCTTTCCTCATACCGGATTCCAAAGGAGAGTTTTGGAAGTATTTTGCAGGATGTTTTGAACGGAGCGCCAGATTTATTTTATGTGGAAAAGAAGTATATGTACTGGCTCGACTCCACCGAAAAATATGTACTGGGTTTTGTTCCATCATATAAATTTAACGGTGTTGCTCTGGGGATGGATGAGATCCACCAGCTGAGAGAGGAGTTTTGGGAGGCGGCAGATGCGGTATTATCTACCGTTGATCCGGAGTGGAGTGACTTGGAGAAAGCGCTTTATATACACGATTATCTTGCCAGTCAGTATGAATACGATACGCGAAGTCCGCAGTCGACGACGAATCCATGTCATTATGATGCCTACAGCCTGATCGTGGAGGGGAGAGCGGTGTGTGAGGGATATTCACTCGCCTACCTGTATTTTATGAAGCGCCTTGACATACCATGCAGCACTGTGGCAAGTAATAAAATGAACCATATGTGGAATCAGGTTCAGATCGGCGGAAAGTGGTATCATGTGGACGTCACGCATGATGACCCGTTGAGCGATATTCCCGGCAGGGCGCAGCATATGCGGTTTTTGTTGAGCGATGCGGCAATGACTGCCCAAGGCTATAGTGAGTGGGACAGCCCATTGGAGGAGGGATGCACAGATTCTTCTTATGATCGTTATTTCTGGCAGGATTCGGAGGCTCCTTTTGTAAACTGTGAAAATAACTGGTATTTTGTGAGAAGTTCCGGGGATGCCGGAATCTACCGATGGGATCCGTCCGAAACGGAAAACGCAGGCGTTGGGGAGAACAAAGTGGTGGATCTGACGGATTACAAATGGCAGTCCGGCAAAAAAAATTCGTATTATTCAAAAAAATACACAGGACTTGCCAAATATGGCGAAAATATTTATTTTAACACACCGAATGAGATACGGTGTGTTCCGGTCTCCGCTGAAGACAAGACATCGGAAGAAACGGTGTTTTCTGTGTCTTCTTCGACTGCATCGGGTTCCGGTATCCTTTTTGGGATCCGGATCAAAAATAATGTACTTGAGTATGTGGAAGGAACGTCTTCTTTGCAAACAGAAAGCGGAGAAGAAAAGAGTGTGATCTCGACCAAGCCGGTAAAAGCGGCTTATACATTTGAGACGTCAGACGCAGCGTTTACACCGCCTCCGATTGTCACGCCAGAGCCGCCATCCTCCTCCCAAACACCGGGGATGGGGACAGGGGATTTGCCGGGGACAGAAGAGTCGCCGGGAGTAGGGCCGACAGATGACCCGGCGAGCGAACCTTCCGGGGAAAGCCCGACAACTCCCCAGACGCCGGTAAATCCGTCCGCGCCGGGGACAGTCACAACGCCCATATCGGCAGCACCTTCTTCCGGAGTCTCTGCACAGCCCATTGCTATATCCGGAGGTTCCGAAGATGAAGATTCCGAAAGTTCTGGGGAATCCTCCGTGCAGCCATCCGATGACAAAACCATTACGTCCACGGAGAAAAAAATATTATCCCAGATTAAAATATCTGCCAAGAAAAACAGACGCAGTCTGAGTATCCGTGTGCCGCAAAAATCAAAAGTAGTTGTTTCAATCAACAAGAAGCTTTTACTCAATAAGAAGAAAAAGTGCAAAAAACTGACCATATCCGCCGCAAAAAATAAATCCGGCAAGATCACGGTGAAACTATCATCACGCCTGCCAAAAAAGACGAAAGTGACAGTGACCGTTTCTGTGGGCGGGAAGAATTATAAGAAGACGGTGCGGGTGTGATGTCAACAACTTGTTCTAAAATGAATCAACAGCTGAAATGAACATGGTTTTGTGATGGTACAAGTCCTTCGGTTGTTAATTCATAAACGGTATGGCACACTTCCCTGATATACTTTCGGTCGTGGGATATGCTCAAGATCGCTCCCGGGAATCCATGCAGCATTTTCCGGATTACGGGGCCGGATAAGGGGGAAAAGTTTCTTGTCGGCTCATCGAGGATCAAAACATTTGCCCCAGATAGGCTCATTTTTAACAGGAGGAGTTTGGCTCTTTGACCGCCGGATAATTCGGAGACTGGGTGTGTCATCCAGAAATTCAATGGGTGTGTCATGCAGATTCAGAAGCTCATCATAGTCTTGCGGCATGTATCCGACCGTGATATCCGTTCGTGACATGAGTTCCTTTGTGATTTTTCTTAATAAGGTTGTTTTTCCCGCTCCATTTGCGCCTGTTAGGCAGATTTTTTCAGAGCCTTTTATCCGGAGAAAAATATCTTTCGCCAGTATTCTCTCACCGTCCCGGGTTCTCAGTTCGCTCAGGGAGTATTCCAGAACTGTTTTTCCGGCAGGGATGGCGGATTTGTCATCTCCAATTTTAAAGAAGATTGCCTCTTCCTCTTCGGAAAAGTCTGTCATATTTTCGGCTTCGCGTTCAAACCTGTGTCCCATAGATTTAACAGCATGCATTTTCTTTTTCAATAATCTTGCACCGCCGGGATTCTGCCGGGAAATTTTTTCCTGCTCATGCGCTACCCGTTGGTAGATTTTTCTGTATTTTTCTTCTTGAATCCGTTTTTCCCTGCGGTCGTTTACCGCCTGTTGCCGCTGCTTTTCAAACTGACTCTGCCGCTCTTTTCGGTACTGTCCATATGACATATGTGAAATGCTGTAGCGGCTGCGTGTTTTTCTGCGGAGCTGCTCAAGGTGAATGATCTTGTTTGCAGTATTTTCAATCAAGGTTTCATCGTGTGAAATAAACAGGACGATGTGCGGCCAAGCATTGATAACTGTTTCGAGCCATTCCAATGTCTGGATATCAATGTCATTCGATGGTTCATCCAAGAGAAGAACCGTTGGTTCCTGAATCATCAGCCGGATGATCTGTGCTTTGATTTTTTCGCCGCCGGAAAGTGTCTCCATGAGCTGCTCCCGATAAAAGAAATCTTTAGTTATCTGGAAATCTTTTGCATATTTTGCTAAGTCTTTTGGCGTTTGGTCATAAAAAGATTCTGTGTCCGTGAAAAATTCCCATACGGATTTTTTCTTATCCGTCTCCAAAAGTTCCTGTGGCAGATAACCAAGTCTTTCATTATGCATGATTCGGCTTCCGTTGCTTTCGGCGTAAGCCTCTATTAGTTCTGGATCATAGATCCATTTCATAAGTGTAGATTTTCCATTTCCGTTTTCGCCAATGATCACAGCCTTATCGCCATCGTTCAGGACAAGTGAGAAATCCTCCAGAATATTTTTCAAATCTTTCCGATGTGTGATCGTCAGATTTTTGATCTGTAACATATAAATCGCTCCCCTCTGTTTTTTGCAAATAGAAAAAGCCTGTCTTTGTATATACAAAAACAGACTTATACGCAAAATAAACCGATATAAACCCAGCCAAGGATTTTTCTGGATTTTGGAGGCGTTGGTACAACTTAGTGTTATTGCACCAAAAAAGTATGCGATAATCTAATTTAAGTATACACAAAATAGTCCTATTGCAAATAGGTTGTCTTTGTCTCTTATCTTAAATCAAATTATCGAATCATCATGTTTCCACCTCGTTCTTTGATTGACTTTATTGTTATAGACATGATATCATAATGGGGAGAGGAATGCAACTGAAAAATGGAGGGGATTTTTTATGCCAGCGTTGTCTATGTTTTTTGGAATTATTGTGCGTATGCAAAGTGAAAAGGGTGGAAAACATAATAAACCACACATCCATGCTTTATATGGAGATGATGAAGTTGTTGTGGCTGTAGATGGGGAGATTTTAGAGGGGAATTTTCCTAATAAACAACTTAAATTATTATTAGCATGGATTGCAATTCATGAGGATGAGTTAAAAGCAAATTGGGAATTGTTGAGCAATGGAGAAGGATATTTTAAGATTGAGCCATTGCGTTAGTATTGGAGGTGTTTCCCTATGTTAAGACCAACTGCAGTTCAGGTAGAAGCGATTTGTGCATATCAGATATTAGTAGTATTTGATAATGGTGAAAAAAAACAGTTTGATGTAGAACCATATATAAAGGGTGACTGGTATGGGAAATTAAGAGTTTATGAGTATTTTAAACGTGTTTCTACAGATGGATTTACTGTTGTATGGCCTGACGGACAAGATATATGTCCGGATGAATTATATGATTTGGGAAAAATTGTATGATAGAAAAATAAATTTCTTCAAAAATGGATTTATATTTGCTTAATAAGATGTTATAATAAAGTCAAATGAAGTTGTTCTTTATTTGAGAGGAGGAGATTACGATGAACACCCTTCAAAGTACAATCTCTATGATAGAAGTATTACCGGAAGCTGACTTGCTCAAGATTCAGGATTTTGCGAAGAAGCTTTCTAAGCGTCGTGAACTTGAAACGGCCGATGAGGCTGTTGGCAGATTTTTGCCGCCAAAGTCAAAGGAAGATATTTACAGGGACTTAGAGATGTCTAGACAACAAGCTGCAGAAGGAAAATGTCAGGAAATGGGGGAGGCACTTGCAGAGATCAGGGCAAGATATGGATTATGAAGTAATACTGACTATTCCAGCCAAGGCACAGCTTGATCATATCATCGATTATGTTCTTTCTGAATATGAGAATACTCAAGCGGCACTAGGTATAATGGATGATGCAGAGGAAACAAAATACAGGCTCTCGCACATGGCTAGTAGGCTGAAACTGTGTGATGAACCTCGACTTCGTGATCTCGGATATCGCACAATACACTTCAAACGTCATAATTATTTTATGCTTTATCGCATACAGGATGATATAGTTTATGTTGATGCAATCTATCATGATTTACAGAATTATGAGGATATTTTTTAGTAGTTCGCTTGTTGGCGGTAGTTTAAATAAGAATCATACAAAAGCACCAAAACGATAGGAAGCAATTCACCGGCAACAAATCCAATAATTGCGGCTACGTAATTTTTAAACATTACAAAGCAGAATAGAAACAAAATCAGCATAATTCCCTGAGAAACACTATAAAGAATACGAATTTTGATAAATGCACGGTCGTCTTTCGTTTTTTCGAGCTGTGACGGGTTAAATAACATCCCCTTCTTACTCCAAATACTTCTTATTATATTGATGCTCATCAATAGCATTCCTAAAAGATATATTACGGTATCGCTATTGTATATGTAATCCATATTTTACCTCCTCTGTTTTACGATCCCTTCTGCAAATAACGCAGCATTTTCCAGATCATCCGCATCAGGCTTTCCTTTGTTTACAAACTTAAACTCTCCGCGGCAGTGGAACTCCTCGTCTGACAGCTTAATGCCGCATGTTTCTGTAAGTTTTCTCATGGGCTTTTTCATGGATTTCATCATAGCTGATGTGCCAAAGCATACGATTTTACCGATGTTATCCTTGTTTGCAGCAATAAAGTCCTTGACGTCCTGAGCCATATCAAAAGCATAATAAGAACAGCCAAGAAAAAGAAGATCCGTTTTTTCAGCCAGTGGGACAGAAATATTTTCTGCTTTTACATGTATTCTCTCTGCGATTGCTTCCGCTAATTTTTGTGTGTGGCCAGAGCGGGTATAGTATCTTATGGATATGTTCATCATAGGCACTCCTTTATTTTTCTTTGAAATTTAACTTAACTTAATTAAATTATAGCCAATCCGCATCTTTTTATCAATAGAAAAAAGACTAGAGTTTTATGAATTTTTCATAAACATAACTTTGATATGGGGATTGTAAAAGAGAAGAAATTAAGTTATAGTGTAGATGTGATTGTTTTGTTAGTAAGGGGGCGAGATCAAATGTACATTGAAAATAAATATTGGGATCATTACATTGGTGATACGGATGACAGCTTGACATTGATAGAATATCTGGCGTACAAGCGAAAGAACTCTCCGGAAAAGGAAATCCCGGTGAAAGAAATTTTTGCAGACATGAGACTGGAGCAGCTGCGGGGAGATTTTCGGCAGGCGGATTCTCTTTTAGTGACATTGGATGGGATGGAGATGGAAATTTATTATGTGATCGATCTGGTTGCTGATCTTGCGGCGATTTTGTTAGAGTGCAAGGTGAATGGAAGTGTTAAACTCAGTGAGTTGTGCGGTAATGCCGCATACGTGCAGGAGGTATGTCTTGTGGCAGAACCGCAGGAGCATGAACAGATCAACCAAATCCTCAGAGATTTTGCGGCTGATCCGCTTGCATACAATCTGAGTGAAATGGTGCCGGAAGAGGAGATGCTCGAGATGGCGGGGATTTGTGAGGATTTAAGAAAAGAATTATATGAGTAGAAAAAACTTGCAAAAACTTTAAAATTTTCCTTGCATTTCCAAAAAATATGGTGTATAATGGCTATTGCTGTGACATTGATAGCGAAGAAGCGTGAGGTTGCCATTGCGGCAGACTTCCCCGAAGTTTGCGGATGGGTTTTCCGTGGAGCGAATGTCAAGAGACCGGAACATCGTATATGGGAAGGTCGGTAAACCTGACGGCAAGTCACTGTACGAACCATAGTTTCTGCCAGAGAGCAGATAAACGTGTGTATCACCTGCATACAAGCGGGATGCCATCTCAGGATGGCAATTTTATGTGAACCGGAACGACACACACGGATGAGTGTACAGTCACCACTTGTCGTACTATCATTATAACATAAGTACGAAAAGGAGGCGGCTTTTTTTATGGCAAGTCAACAGACAATGAGAATCATTTTAAAAGCATACGATCATCAGTTGATCGATTTTGCAGCAACGAAACTGATCGAAACGGTGAAAAAAACAGGAGCAAAGGTGAGTGGCCCGGTGCCTCTTCCTACGAAAAAGGAAGTTGTTACGATTCTTCGTGCGGTACACAAGTACAAAGACTCCAGAGAGCAGTTCGAGCAGAGAACGCACAAGAGACTGATCGATGTTCTGAAACCATCGCAGAAGACAGTAGACGCATTGTCCCGTTTGGAGATGCCTGCGGGTGTTGCAATCGATATTAAGATGAAATAAATGTGTTCATTAAAAACCATACGGGGTGGTAAGACAGTCCCCCGGTCCTAAAAGTTCACGATGCCCTCCGGTTCCGGGCAGAATGTGGCCATCTAGGATGATTGTTTTCCGCTGTCCAGAGAACTTTCAGAGAGAAAGTTTCCATATTAAATAAGATGAGATATGAAAGCAATCCGCTGTAGAAATTTAGGAGAAAGCGAACAATGTCCACAAAGCGAACAAGTTCGCTTGTAAGGAGGTAATCTGATGAAGAAAGCTATCGTAGCTAAAAAAGTTGGAATGACACAGATTTTCAACGAAGACGGTGTTTTGACACCGGTTACTGTGCTTGAGGCTGGCCCGGTCTATGTGACTCAGATCAAAAATGAAGAGACAGACGGATACAGTGCAGTACAGGTTGGGTTTGGCGACATCCGCGAGAAGCTTGTCAACAAACCAAGACAGGGACACTTTGCAAAAGCAGGCGTAGAGAATAAGAGATTTCTCACGGAGTTCAAGTTTGAAAATGCAGAGGAGTTTGAATTAGGACAGGAAATCAAAGCAGATATCTTTGAAGCCGGTGACAAGATTGACGTGACAGCGACAAGCAAAGGTAAGGGATTCCAAGGCGCGATCAAACGTCATGGACAGTCCAGAGGCCCGATGGGTCACGGCTCCAAATTCCATAGACATGCTGGTTCCAATGGTTCCGCATCGGATCCGAGCAAAGTATTTAAGGGCAAGAAAATGCCCGGCCAGATGGGTGCTGTAAAAGTGACGATCCAGAATCTTGAGATCGTGAGAGTAGATGTCGAGAACAATCTGCTCTTAGTTAAGGGTGCAGTTCCGGGGCCGAAGAAATCAACCGTTATTATTAAAGAATCCGTAAAGGCATAACTTTCGGAAAGGAGGATGACACAGATGGCAAGCGTATCTGTTTACAATATGGAAGGCAAAGAAACAGGAAAAATGGAATTAAATGATTCTGTCTTTGCCGCACCGGTAAATGAACATTTGGTTCATATGGCAGTTGTATTGCAACTGGCTAACAAACGTCAGGGAACACAGAAAGCAAAGACGCGCTCTGAAGTTCGCGGCGGTGGAAGAAAACCGTGGAGACAGAAAGGAACCGGACATGCAAGACAGGGTTCGATCCGCGCTCCACAGTGGAAAGGCGGCGGAGTTGTATTTGCTCCGACACCAAGAGATTATTCATTTAAAATGAATAAAAAAGAAAAAGCAGCAGCAATGAAATCCGTATTATCATCAAAGGTAAGTGAGAACAAGCTGATCGTCGTTGAGGGAATGGAGATGGATGCTCCGAAGACAAAGACAATGCAGGCGCTTCTTAACAGCCTTGATATGAAAAAGGCACTGGTTGTTGTAGATGCAGAGGGAAAGAATGTTACACTTTCTGTCCGCAACATTCCTACAGCAAGAGGAGTATTTGCAAATTCCATCAGTGTATATGATATTTTGAAATACGACAATGTGATTTTGACAAAGAGTGCTGTCGAAGCAATCGAGGAGGTGTACGCATAATGGCAGATCTGAAATATTATGATATTATTTCCAAACCGGTTATCACAGAGAAGTCTATGGCAGGAATGGAGTATAAGAAATATACATTTTATGTACACACAGATGCAACAAAGACACAGATCAAAGAGGCAGTTGAGAAGATGTTTGCGGGAACAAAAGTTGCCAAAGTAAACACGATGAACTGCGAAGGCAAAAAGCGCAGACGTGGAATGACAACAGGAAAGACTGCAAAGAGGAAAAAAGCAATCGTCCAGTTGACAGAGGACAGCGCAGACATTGAGATTTTTGAAGGATTATAATGAATTGAAAGGAGTGTAACTCATGGGAATCAAAACATTTAACCCATATACACCTTCTAGGAGACAGATGACAGGTTCGGACTTTGCAGAGATTACAAAGTCGACTCCTGAAAAATCCCTTACGGTATCCCTGAACAAACACGCAGGACGTAACTCACAGGGTAAGATCACTGTCAGACACCGTGGAGGCGGTTCCAGAAGAAAATATAGAATCATTGATTTTAAGAGAAATAAAGATGGTATTCCGGCTGTTGTAAAGAGCATCGAATACGATCCAAACCGTACAGCAAACATCGCACTGATCTGCTATGCAGATGGCGAAAAGGCATATATCCTTGCACCGGCAGGACTGAAAGTCGGCCAGCAGGTGATGAATGGTGAAACTGCTGAGGCGAGAGTAGGAAACTGTCTTGAACTGAAAGACATTCCGGTTGGTACGATGGTACACAACATCGAGCTTTATCCGGGACATGGCGGACAGTTTGTACGTTCCGCAGGAAACAGTGCGCAGCTTATGGCGAAAGAAGGAAAATACGCAACACTTCGTATGCCTTCGGGCGAAATGAGAATGGTGCCGATCGTCTGTCGTGCTACGATCGGACAGGTGGGAAATGCAGACCACAACCTGATCAATATCGGAAAAGCGGGACGTAAACGTCACATGGGTATCCGCCCGACCGTCCGTGGTTCTGTTATGAACCCGAATGACCATCCACATGGTGGTGGTGAAGGTAAGACCGGTATCGGCCGCCCGGGGCCATGTACACCTTGGGGCAAGCCTGCACTTGGTCTTAAGACAAGAAAGAAGAATAAGCAGTCGAATAAGATGATCATCCGTAGAAGAGATGGAAAAGCCCTCGCGAAGTAAAGTGATATTTATAAGCGAGATTGGGCGAGGGCTTCGGATTTTGCAAGCAAAATCCAGAGAGAAGCTCCAAACCATTTTTCCAAAATAAAAGGAGGTAAATGAAGTGGGTCGTTCATTAAAAAAAGGACCATTCGCTGATGCGCATCTTTTGAAGAAAATAGATGCCATGAACGAATCTGGAGATAAACAGGTAATCAAAACATGGTCACGTCGTTCTACGATCTTCCCAAGCATGGTAGGTCATACTATTGCAGTTCATGACGGAAGAAAACATGTGCCGGTATATATCACGGAGGACATGGTAGGACACAAGCTTGGTGAGTTTGTTTCTACAAGAACATACCGTGGACATGGCAAAGACGAGAAAAAGGGCCGCTAGCATGTTCTGACAGGACTTGCGGCGCAGGGTATAAAGTACCGTCATAAATCAGTTTGTAATTTTGAAAGGAGGTTTCATCCGTGGCTAAAGGACATAGATCACAGATCAAGAAAGAGAGAAACCAGAATAAAGATACCAGACCATCCGCTAAATTGTCATATGCGCGAATCTCTGCCCAGAAGGCAGGATTTGTACTGGATGCGATCCGTGGCAAGGATGTGCAGACAGCACTTGGTATTTTGGCATATAATCCTAGATATGCGTCATCTGTAATTGAGAAGCTTTTAAAGTCGGCGATTGCAAATGCTGAAAATAATAATGGAATGGATCCGGAAAATCTCTATGTAGAAGAGTGCTTCGCAAACAAAGCAACGACTATGAAGAGAATCCGTCCAAGAGCTCGTGGTATGGCTTACAGGATCGAAAAGAGAACGAGCCATATTACAGTCATCTTGAATGAGAGATAGTGAAAGGAGAGTAACAATGGGACAAAAAGTTAATCCTCATGGTTTAAGAGTCGGTGTGATCAAAGACTGGGAATCCAGATGGTTTGCAGAGCCGGAAGATTTTGCCGATAGTCTTGTGGAAGATTATAAAATTCGTGAGTTCCTGAAGAAAAAACTGTATCACGCAGGGATTTCCAAGATCGAGATCGAGAGAACAAGCGAACGTGTGAAAGTTATCGTATATACAGCGAAGCCCGGTGTGGTAATCGGAAAAGGCGGAGCAGAGATCGAGAAATTAAAAGGTGAGTTAGCAAAATATTCTGAGAAGAAGATTCTTGTGGATATCAAAGAAGTAAAGAAGCCGGACAGCGATGCGCAGCTTGTAGCCGAGAATATCGCTACGCAGCTTGAGAACCGTATTTCTTTCCGTCGTGCGATGAAATCCTGCATGGGAAGAGCGATGAAAGCTGGGGCGCAGGGTATCAAGACAGCATGTTCCGGACGTCTTGGCGGTGCAGATATGGCTCGTACTGAGTTTTACAGCGAGGGAAATATTCCGCTTCAGACGCTTCGTGCGGATATTGATTATGGATTTGCAGAAGCAAATACAACTTATGGTAAAATCGGTGTCAAGACATGGATTTATCATGGAGAAGTACTTCCAACCAAAGGTGGAAAACCGTCTAAGGATGGCTCATCAGCTAAGGCTGGTTCAAAGGAAGGGAGCGATAAATAATGTTAATGCCTAAGAGAGTAAAACGTCGTAAACAGTTTCGTGGATCTATGAAGGGTAAGGCTTTACGTGGAAATAAGATTACTTATGGTGAATTTGGTATCGTTGCCACAGAGCCGGCTTGGATCAAGTCCAATCAGATAGAGGCAGCCCGTGTTGCCATGACCCGTTACATCAAACGTGGTGGTAAGGTCTGGATCAAAATTTTCCCGGATAAGCCGGTTACAAAGACACCTGCTGAGACCCGAATGGGTAAAGGTAAAGGTGCGTTGGAGTACTGGGTTGCGGTAGTGAAGCCGGGACGTGTTATGTTTGAGATTGCCGGTGTGCCAGAGGAAGTAGCAAGAGAGGCTCTTCGTCTTGCGACGCACAAGCTGCCGGTAAAATGTAAGATCGTTTCTCGTGCAGACTTAGAAGGAGGTGCGGGCAGTGAAAAGTAGAGAATTTATGAATAGCTTAAATGGTAAATCACTTGCTGAGTTAAATGACGAGTTAGTAGCTGCTAAAAAGGAACTTTTTAATTTAAGATTCCAGAACGCAACAAACCAACTTGACAATACAAGCAGAATCAAAGAAGTCAGACGGAATATTGCCCGCATTCAGACGGCAATGTCCCTAGAACAGAAAGCTGCTAATTAGAATGGTTAGGAAAGGAGGATTTTGTTGTGGAGAGAAATCTTAGAAAAACTCGTACAGGTAAGGTTGTAAGCAATAAGATGGATAAGACGATCGTTGTGGCAGTTGTAGACAACGTAAAACATCCGCTTTATGGTAAAATCGTGAAGAGAACTTATAAATTAAAAGCTCATGACGAGCAGAATGAATGTAACATCGGTGACAGAGTAAAGGTAATGGAGACAAGGCCGCTGTCGAAGGACAAGAGATGGAGACTTGTTGAGATTATCGAAAAAGCCAAGTAAAAGGAAATGACATGTGGCGTAAGCCATGTGCAGGAATGGAGGTTATTATGGTACAGCAGGAAACGAGACTGAAAGTCGCTGACAACACCGGTGCCAAAGAATTGCTTTGTATCCGTGTTCTCGGAGGCTCAGTCAGGAGATATGCAGCAGTAGGCGATATTATCGTTGCTACGGTCAAAGATGCAACGCCGGGCGGAGTTGTCAAAAAGGGAGACGTAGTAAAAGCTGTTGTTGTTCGTACAGTAAAAGAGATCCGTCGTCCAGATGGTTCCTATATTCGTTTTGATGAAAATGCGGCAGTTATCATAAAAGATGACAAGACTCCGAGAGGAACCCGTATTTTTGGCCCTGTAGCTAGAGAATTAAGAGACAAACAATTTATGAAGATTGTTTCTTTAGCACCAGAAGTATTATAAGGAGGTGTCCCTGAAGTGGCAACATCAAAGATTAAAAAAGGTGATACCGTTCGCGTTATTGCCGGTGTAGATAAAGGAAAAGAAGGAAAAGTTCTTGAAGTAAAGAACGGAAAAGTAAAAGTGGAAGGCGTCAACATCGTGAAAAAGCATGTGAAGCCGAACCAGTCAAATGCAAAGGGCGGAATCGTAGAAGAGGAAGCTGCATTTGATGTTTCCAATGTAATGTATGTCGTAGACGGAAAGGTTTCCAGAATCGGTTTTAAAATTGAGGACGGAAAGAAAAAAGTACGTTACGCAAAAGCAACTGGCGCAGAGATTGACTAATTTTGAGAGGAGGTACTTTAGGTGAGTAGATTAAAAGAGACATACTTAAACGAAATCGTTCCGAGTATGCAGAAAAAGTTTGAATATGCAAATATAATGCAAGTACCAAAGCTCGAAAAGGTTGTTATCAATATGGGCGTTGGTGAAGCAAAAGAAAATTCCAAAGTTCTGGACACAGCGATCAGCGATCTTGAGATCATTACAGGACAGAAAGCTGTTGTGACAAGAGCAAAGAAATCCGTAGCGAATTTTAAACTTCGTGAGGGTCAGCCGATCGGATGTAAGGTGACTCTCCGCGGCAAGAAGATGTATGAGTTTGTAGATCGTCTGATCAATCTTGCACTGCCGCGTGTGCGTGACTTTAGAGGTGTAAATCCGAACGCATTTGACGGTCGTGGAAATTACGCTTTAGGTATTAAAGAGCAGTTGATTTTCCCGGAAATCGAGTATGATAAGGTAGACAAAGTAAGAGGTATGGATGTTATCTTTGTTACTACTGCTCATACAGACGAAGAAGCACGTGAATTATTGGCACAGTTTGGTATGCCGTTCAAGAAATAGTTAGGAGGGTTTTTCATGGCTAAAAAGTCTATGAAGATTAAGCAGCAGCGTCCGGCTAAATTTTCCACGAGAGAATACAGCCGTTGTAAAATCTGTGGTCGTCCACATGCTTACTTGAGAAAATACGGAATTTGCAGAATTTGCTTCCGTGAGTTAGCATACAAAGGACAGATTCCGGGTGTCAAAAAAGCAAGTTGGTAAGGAGGAAATTAAAATGACAATGAGTGATCCGATTGCAGATATGCTTACAAGAATCCGTAACGCAAACACTGCAAAACATGATACAGTTGATATTCCTGCTTCCAAAATGAAGACTGCGATCGCAGAAATTCTTTTGAAAGAAGGTTATATCAAAAAGTTTGATTTGATCGATGTAGATGGTTTTAAGACAATTCATATTACGTTGAAATATGGAAAAGACAAGAACGAGAAGATTATTTCCGGCTTGAAGAGAATCTCAAAACCGGGTCTGCGTGTATATGCAAATACAGATGAGCTTCCGAAAGTTCTTGGCGGACTTGGTATCGCTATCATTTCGACAAACAAGGGCGTGCTGACAGACAAAGAGGCACGTAAGCAGAATGTCGGCGGCGAAGTATTGGCATTCATCTGGTGAGCGAGCAAAGCACGCGTAGCGTGTAAATGGCTGCAAATAATTCGATGAAACTGGTTTCAGGAGAATTATTTCCAGACATTTTTAAATACACGATAGTGTATTTTGCGAGCAGATACATGAGGCAGTTTTACTGCCGAATGGGACAGTAGGTAACTAATCAACCTAGTAAAAATATAGGAGGTACGGCAAGATGTCACGAATTGGAAGATTGCCTATCGCGGTACCTACAGGAGTGACTGTAGATATTGCAGAAAATAATAAGGTGACAGTAAAAGGGCCAAAGGGAACACTTGAGAGGGTATTGCCTGCGGAAATGAAAATCGAAAAAGACGGTGAGGAGATCAAGGTTTCCCGCCCGAACGATCTGAAAAAAATGAAGTCATTGCACGGTTTGACAAGAACTCTGATCAATAACATGATCATCGGTGTGACAGAGGGTTACGTCAAAGAGCTTGAAGTAAACGGTGTAGGTTACAGGGCTGCAAAACAGGGTAAAAAACTGGTATTATCTCTTGGATATTCGCATCCGGTGGAAATGGAAGATCCGGAAGGACTGGAAGTTACCGTGGATGGACAGAACAAGATTATCGTTAAGGGAATAGATAAAGAAAAAGTCGGCCAGTACGCTGCTGAAATCAGAGAGAAGAGAAAACCAGAGCCATACAAAGGCAAAGGTATCAAATATGTTGATGAAGTGATAAGACGTAAAGTTGGTAAGACTGGTAAAAAATAGAAAGGAGTAAAAAAGAATGGTTAATAAAGCAAATAGGAATGATGTTCGCACAAATAAACATAGAAGATTGCGTAGCCGTTTGTCCGGAACTCCTGATCGACCACGTTTGGCAGTATTCCGCAGCAACAATCACATGTATGCCCAAGTTATTGATGATGTGGCAGGACACACGATTGT
>JAMPFC010000034.1 GCA_023664685.1 Roseburia sp.
CTTAGCACCGCTACGTGTTTATCTAGCGAAAGCGGGGCCGAAGCGGAAACTATTCCTGTTACTGCACAAATTTTACTCGTTTCAAGAACAGTCGTCGTTCAAAATTGATTTCCGTGTCTTTTCCCACTACACAGCAAAAAATTAACAAATTACCAATTTCGTCTGTACTTTTCCCTTTTGAAATGATATACTATAAAAACATAATAAAAAACGATATGGAGAATTTTCATGAACCTGATTTATAACATTGATTTTGAAATCGTTGGATTAATTTATGTTCTGGTAATTTACGCCGCGCTACATATATATTATTCAAATCAATCCGAAGTCAATAAAAAATTTAAATTGGTCGTCAAATGCATTCTTGCGACAGAAGTTATGGACATCGTAACAGCCATTACGATCAGTTATGGACAGGTACTTCCGGCATGGTTAAATCTTCTTGCAAATACCATTTATTTCGCATTGACATTTAGTCTTGGATACTGCTTTCTCTTGTATGTAGAAAGTTATGTCAGCAAAAAAACAGACAGGGCAAAAAGCATCTATATAAATAGAATTATTTATCTGTCCACATTAGTTCTTCTTGTGTTAAATATATTTACCGGCTTTTTATTTCGTTTTAATGAAAAAGGGGAATACATTCATGAGAGTTTATATTTGCTCGTTTATATTGTGCCATTATATTATATCATGTTTTCAACGATCGTGCTGGCTAAAAACCAAAGATCTTTTAAAATCAAACAGAAATTGTCCATCGGTACATATATTATCATGTGTTTGTTGGGACCGATTTTGCAGATGTTGGTATTTCCGGATATTTTGCTGAGTGTATTCACCCCTTCGATCGCACTTCTGATCATTTTGTTCTCAATGGAAACTCCGGATTATCACCTTCTGATCAAAACCCTTGCGGAGTTAGATGATCTCCGGAAAAATCTGCAGATTGAAGTAAAGAAACAGACAAAAGAGGCAGAGGACAGAAGAGAAAAAGTGGAACGGTTGTCTGAACAGGTAATACTGACGCTTGCAAAAACAATCGATGCAAAGGATACTTATACAAATGGACATTCCGAACGAGTAGCACAATATTCAAGAGAGATTGCAAAAAGAATGGAAATGTCCGAACAGGAACAGCGGGAAATTTATCATATGGGACTTTTGCATGATATCGGAAAAATAGGAGTGTCCGATGCAATCATCAATAAGACAGGAAAACTGACAGATGAAGAATATCAGGCGATAATGACGCACCCACAGATCGGCGAAAAAATCCTAACAACGATATCAGAACTTCCCAACATTTCAACCGGCGCAAAGTATCATCATGAAAAATACGATGGAACAGGCTATCCGAACAAAGTCGCAGGAACCGATATCCCATTTTCTGCAAGAATCATCGGAATTGCGGATGCTTATGATGCGATGACTTCCAGACGGAGTTACCGTGATATCCTGCCGCAGCAGGTAGTTCGTGAGGAAATCGAAAAAGGACGGGGAACGCAATTTGATCCAGATTGTGCAGATATCATGCTGCAGATAATCGACGAGGATAAGGCTTATCAAATGTGTGAACATTAATGCGCAGATTGCAGATGGATTTTCGCGACCTATTTTAACAACTTTTTCAAAAAAAAATGTTGACATTTCCAGAAACCTATAATATAATAAATCTTGCGTTGTGATGAGCAGCACTCATGTCGGGGTGTGGCTCAGCTTGGCTAGAGCGCCTGATTTGGGATCAGGAGGCCGCAGGTTCAAATCCTGTCACCCCGATTAAAAAAGGTGCGCCTTTCTAAAACTGAATTATTCAGCTATAGAAAATTCTATAGTGACACATGCGGGTGTAGTTCAATGGTAGAACACTAGCCTTCCAAGCTAGATACGTGGGTTCGATTCCCATCACCCGCTCTTTGAATGCGAAAACACGCAAAAACACGGAAACTGAGGCAAAAGTTGTTGACATTCATTTCTTTTTGTGATAGTATTTCTTAAGTACTGACCTGATAAGGGTCTGATACGATGTAAACTTTTTACTTATGTGTCAGTAGCTCAGTTGGATAGAGCAACGGCCTTCTAAGCCGTGGGTCGGGGGTTCGAATCCCTCCTGACACGATTTAGAATAGATTCACCATGCTATTCTCTTATGGTGGGTATAGCGCAGTTGGTTAGCGCGTCAGATTGTGGCTCTGAAGGCCGTGGGTTCGAATCCCATTACCCACCCTTTCCTATATTAAAATGTAGGACATTGGGCTATCGCCAAGGGGTAAGGCATAGGACTTTGACTCCTACATTCGCTGGTTCAAATCCAGCTAGCCCAGTTCTTGATGATCCAATTCAAGTATATAACAAAAAACAATCCGATCTTGTGACTACACAAAACATCGGATTGTTTTTTTGTCTTACTCGCACTCTCCGTTCTTATCATCCAGTACCACGCCCCGCGACACGAGCATATCCTCGGTAAAATAATCCCGGTCTACATTTCCCCGGATTCCATTCACCCGCCCGTCATCCGTGTACTGCCATCCACTCCACCGCTGCCAGTGGTTCTGCATATCGGGATGCGTCACACCGTACTGTGCGATCCAGAGCGGATACACCGACAGTCTGGCATCAAACGTATTCGACGCATTATTTGCATCGCTATAGATCGCCACGCCATTTCCGGTCACTTCCCGAAGCTCCTGCAAAAAGGCGAGCGAAATCTCATTGATCCGCTCTCTGGTGAGCGAGCCAAATGACTCAAAGTCCATGACCGGACGTCCCTGATACCGCTTCCCACGGATCACTTCCGCAAAATGTCTTGCCTCATTTCTTGCCTCCTCCGCAGTTTTCGCAGTAAGATAATGATAAAAACCGATTTTCAGCCTTACCTTTCTGGCTTCCCGGTAATTCCGCTCGTAATCCGGATCAATATACACCTCTCCTTCTGTCGCCTTTATATATACAAAACGGATTCCCGCATCTTTTACTTTCCGGAAATTGATATCTCCCTCCCAATTACTCACATCAATTCCATCGATCCACCGGTTCTTCCTCATATAATATCTCCATTCTAAGTTTTTGGTATATTATATGTCAGAACTCTTTAAAATTGACTCCTCTAACACCTCAAGAAACCGATCCATCTGCTCGTCCGTACCGATCGTGATCCTCAGATAATTGTCGATTCTTTTCTTATTAAAATATCTCACAAAAATTCCCTGCGCCTTCAAGTTCTCAAAAATAACTTTTGCCGGTACGCTCTGGTGGGACGCAAACAAAAAATTGGTCTGTGAAGCCTTTACTTCAAATCCCATCTGCTCGAGTTCTTTTTTTACACGCTCTCTCGTCCGCACAAGCTTCGCAAGGTTCTCTCTGAAATACTCCTCATCCGCCAGAGACGCCGCCCCCAATAAAATCGATTCTGTATTCATCGTATAGGAGTTTACCGACTCCTTCACATCCGTCAGCGCCTGTATCAATGCCTCATTTCCCATCGCATAACCGATACGTAGTCCGGCAAGAGAGCGGGATTTGGAATAGGTACGCACCACAAGAAGATTCTCGTAAGTCCGGATCAGGGGAAGCGCTGTCTCCCCGCCAAAATCCACGTAAGCCTCATCTATGATGACCACCACCTCCGGATTTGTCTTTATGATCTCCTCTACCTCACAAAGCGGCATCCCGATCGACGTCGGCGCGTTGGGATTGGCAATGACAACACCGCCATTCTCCCTTTTATAATCCTCTGCATTGATCGTAAAATCCTCCTGCAGAGCCGGACATTCATAGGGAATCCGGTAGACCTCTGCCCACACCGGATAAAAAGAATACGTGATATCCGGGAAAATTACCGGCTTGTCCGAATTGAAGAACGTCAAAAAGCACATCGACAAAACATCATCCGACCCCACGCCAACAAATACTTCCTTCGGTGAAACTCCGTGGTACTGCGCCAGTTTTTCGGTCAACGTGGCCGCTCCCAACTCCGGATACAGAGAAAAACGGGAAACTTCCATTTCCTTATGGCACCGGAATACCCCCGGTGCCGGCGGATATGGATTTTCATTTGTATTTAATTTGATGATCTCTCCGTCCTGCGGCTGCTCGCCCGGTACATACGGCGTTACCCGTCGCACATTCGCTCTCCATCCTGCTGTTTTGCTCATAATGCTCATGATGTTTCCTCTTTTCCATATGCTTTTGCCAGTTTTTCAAACGCCGGCAGGGCGCGCACGATCATATCGTAATCCACGCAATACGCAATCCTCACATATCCCGGACAGGAAAAAGAACTCCCGGGTACGACAAGCAGATTTAATTCCTTCGCCTTCGCTGTAAATGCCGCATCGTCCTCCTCCAGTGTCTTGACAAAAAGATAAAACGCACCATCCGGACTCGCACACTCATATCCGAATTTTCTCAGGTTGTCCACTAAAAGCCTGCGATTTTTATCATAAATCTCAATGTCTACTTTGGCGTCCACACAGCGGGCGATCACTTTCTGCTGAAGAGACGGTGCATTCACAAATCCGAGAATCCTCGTCGCCACATTTGCGCCCCCTAGAACCTCCTCAAAGTCTGCAACCTCATCCGGAATGACCAGATATCCGATCCGCTCTCCCGGGAGAGACAGGGACTTACTGTAAGAATAGCCGACGATTGCATTTTTATAATATTTTGTCACATAAGGCACCGTAACATCTCCATAGACAAGCTCCCGGTAAGGCTCATCGGAAATAAGATAAATGTCCGTACCAAATTCTTTCTGTTTTTTCTCTAAAACAGCGGCGATTTCCTTTAATGTATCCTCGGAATATACAACACCCGTCGGATTGTTCGGTGTATTGATAATGACCGCCTTCGTCTTTGGGGTGATCTTTTTCTCGAACTCCGGCATGTCCGGCATAAATGTGTCCGTATCCGGCGGGACAACTACCACCTCGCCATCCACGTTAGCGATATAATTGCGGTACTCTCCAAAAAACGGTGCAAACACAATTACCTCTTCCCCGGGATTGATCAGTGTCTTCAGGATGACATTCAGCCCGCCTGCCGCACCGACCGTCATAATAATATTTTCCATCGAAAAATGAGTATCGAAACGTCCGTTTATATTTTCTGCGATCTTCTGCCGCACATCCTCATAGCCGGAATTACTCATGTACCCATGCAGCGTGTTTGGCTCCTCCTCGTTTACAGCATCAATGATCGCCTGCTTTACCGCCTCTGGCGGCTCCACGCTCGGATTTCCCAAACTAAAATCATACACGTTTTCTGCCCCATATTTTTCCGCCATCTTTTTTCCTTCTTCAAACATGGCTCGGATCACAGAACTTCCCTTCACCAACTCCTGCATTTTTTTTGAAATCATGTTCTTTACCTCGTTTCTGCATATGCCTTTTTCGTTAGAAATTACTATATCATAAAAATGTTTGTTTTTCAATTTAGCTTTGCCATTCACTCTCATCGATCAGCAGTTCCCAATACCCATTGTGACTGCTTCCCACTCTGCTTATAAGCTGTTGTTTTTTCATTTTCCGCAAATAATACTTTACTCTGTCTACTGTCCATCCAAGTTCAAATGCATATTCTCTTTGTGTCATCGTCGGTCTCTCACGGATAATTGCAAGGATTGTTTTATCGTCTCCGGATAATTTCAAAGTATTCGTTTGGGTAGTTTGGGTAGTTTGGGTAGTTTGGGTAGTCTTACTGTTGACACCAAACTTTCCATTTCTCTTCCGATACATATTCACCCTAAAATCACCATCAAAATCAATTAGCTCTGGCTCCGGAAGTCCGTATTCCTTACATTCTTTAAAAATTCTTGGAATCCCCGTTCCCCACTTTTCAATAATCTTCATATAGGCAAATGCTCTTGCAATGGCGGGATTTCTCAGTTTTGAGTAACCCTCCTTCATCTTTTGGATCGAAACATTATTCAAAAGCATCCCCGGCGAAGTCACTTCCAAACGATCATCAAAAATCGCCACCTGAATGCTTCCCGGTTCTAAATAACTGCGATGTGCAACAGCATTTGCAATCAACTCTCTCACACTATCTGTCGGAAGTTCATATACATCCTGCCGATAAATACCTTGAATCTTCACGCCTAAATTAATCTTTTCCAACACATATTGGAACGCGGCATCTACCTGTTCCTGAATAGAACCTTCAAACTCTCTCCGATCCACAAAATAAGCCCTGTCGGTTCCTTTAAATACACCACACTGAATACTCGGCTGCATATGCTTGCTTCCGGTAAGGAGTGCATACGCATTTGTCGGAACTACTTTCCCATTTTTTTCCGCAAGTATGCCCCATGAAAGCAACGTATTTTTTGTAAGATCTTTGACTTTTACTTTCTCACTATCCTGCCACGTATTTTTTAATGCGACTTCCTTCATACTCCTGCATAACTTTTCAATTTTTGTGTCTGTCACAGATATTCCGTCATATGGTTCACTATCATAATACCGATTCTGCCCTTCCAAAATCAGTTCTTTCAACATATGATCCTCAATCGGTCTGCTTGTCCCAGACACTCTTACATAAGTACCATCCGCCATCCCCTTTGATTTAATATAATAGGGACGCAGGGCGCCGGGTAAAATCTCTACAATAATGATCGTCTTATCCTCTATCGTCTGCAATGTTACTTCCGGTCTAATACGTGGTTCACATGCATCAGAAATTGCATTTGTTATGGCATCCATTGTTATAAAAATATTCTCTGAATCTACGCCTGCGACCCTCAATGTTTTATCATCTATGCCAAAAACAATCTTACCGCCATCACCATTAGCAAAGGCTACAACTGTTTTCATATACTTTTCACTTTTCTCTGGTACTTTCAGTTTGTATTCAATATTTTTTGATTCGCCAGAAAACAGCGTATCTTTAGCCATTGCGTCACCTCCAGCCATATTTAAATTTTGCTAATAAGTTCGTCAGGAGTTATTTTATCATAATAACTATTAGGCATGAGTGCTTACCTCAAAACCTACGGTTTTTCGGTATTCGTTGACACTCATATAATCAGCAGATCACAGACAAAATCATCTGCAAGCAGCTATTTGTCTATAATCTGCTGATTGCACTCATGCTCTATGCGTTCATTTTATCACGGTTTTCACAGAATGGCAATCGCTATTCAAATGAGATGCTCTCGTAGGCATCAATCGTACCATATCCCCACTCCCGGCTCGGATACTCCTCGCCCCGCCGCTCTGCGCCGCGTATCAAAAGCTCTCTCACCGAATTTCCGCTGATGATATAGCTTGCATACTCCTGCATGAAAAGCGCTGTAATGCCTGTTGCCACCGCTGCCGCCACACTCGTCCCTGTCATCCTGCCAAAATTGCCTTTGGGAAGCGGCCCATATACATCCACGCCCGGAGCTGTTACGTCCGGCTTAATGATACCATTTGGCGTGAACCCCCGGCTCGCCTCAAAATAAAATGCCTGATTCAGTGAATTATATGCCGAAATTGAGATCGCACGCCGGCTGTTTCCCGGCTCACAGATCGTAATATCCGGATCCGGCCTCGAAAAATAAGTTTCACCGGAAAGAAAATCATTGATCGGAAGCCACATATGATATTTTACATCCCGCTCTGTCGTATAGACCCGAATCTTCCAAACTCCGGATTTGCTGTTTTCAAACCGGAACATAATGACCTGATCCCTCGTCTGCTCCTGAATCTCGCCCCCGATCACCTCTAGCACAGTATTTTCAATCACAAATGTTTTTTTTTCGCGGACATGCGCCGCCGCACGCGTGATCCCCAGTGTATTTCCGCCCGGCGCCACCACGTCAAACTGGAGACTTCCCGGCGTCCGCCACCAGAGTTCACACACAAATCCCTGCGTGGATTTCTCGACGTTGATATCGACTTCCTCGTAATTTTGGGTGATATAATAATGGTGCCTTGCAGTCCCCTCATTGCCGACACAGGTCACGATGCAGATGCCCGGGAACACATTATAATAGTCGATCATGCTGCACAAAGGCGTCTCCCCATTGTGGTTTCCGAGATTTGTCCCCATGCCGATAAAAATCGCTACCTGTTTTCCAAGCTCCCTTGCTGTCCTCAAAACATAAGCGATTCCGCACATAACGTCATTTTCCTGATAGCAGGGCGCTCCATTTGCAACCCTGTAAAATTCACGGTAACTGTTTTTTGCCTCTTTACATTTTACTACAACAAGTTCAGACAGCGGCGCTATCCCGGAAAAATCTTTATCCGGAATTTCATTTCCCGCCGCCACCCCCGCCATAAACGTGCCATGCCCATAATCGTCCCGTGTGGGGATCAGGGAAAGCGGCTCCTCATCTGCCAGCGCCGCATTGATCTCCTCCCTTGTAAATACTCTTCCGTATTCGAATCCCTGCGGTCCCTCCCCGTCCCGGAGTGTCTGATCCCAGATCGAGTGGATCCTTGTAGTACGATCCGCATTGATAAATGCTTCATGGGAAAAATCAATTCCCGTATCCACCACTCCCACGAGGATACCCTGCCCATATAGATCCAGAGAGGGCTGTCTCCGTATCCTTGCCACACCAGTCGCCTCCAGTATCTCCTGCGACATCAGACCATACACATGCGGCACAGCACCATACCCGTACTGGAGTATGCTTCTACTATTTATTTTCTCCTCCTGTTTGTAGATAATTGCCCCTGTAAAATCAATTTCCGTAATGCACAACGGATCATACTGCTCATTGATATACTCTATGCCACGATAGGCACTGATGATATAATCCAGAACATTTTCTGAATAGATCGCTTCCCTGCACGTCATATAGCTGTCCCCCCTCTTTTCACTATATGCAGGGGGTGGGGGTTCTATGATTTTTGTACAACAACAGAAATATTTCCCGCTTCGGGCCCGCTTTCGCTAGATAAACACGTAGCGGTACTATGGCTGCAAGGTGCAGAAAAGCGTGCCTCGTATAAAAAATATACTTCGTGCAATTTCTGCACCTTATACGCAGCCTAAGAACCGACGGTTTATAAGGCCCTCATCTGAAAATATTTCTGTTGTTGCACAAGATTTTACTGGTACTCCCTGAACTGTGGTATTCAAAATTGATTTCCGTGATATCCCTCATTTCTGAGCGATTTGCTTTCGCTCAAAAACAAATTGCCCTGTAAAAAGTTAATATTGCAAAGGCTGATTGCATATATTATAGTATAAATATAAAAGAACAACCGCCCACAAGGTGGGTTGACCAAAAATGTGATAGAAAAAACCACCCCATTGCCAGCCAAAGTTTTGGGATGGTTTTTTTATGATGTATGACTGCTTACAAAACGTAAAAACAATAAATATCCACAGAAACGGTAAACCTTGTACAGCAGCAGAAATATTTTCAGATGAGGGCCTTATAAACCGTCGGTTCTTAGGCTACGTATAAGGTGCGTCTTTTGCACAAAGTGCCGAAAGCGCACCTTGTAGCCTTAGTACCGCTACGTGTTTATCTAGCGAAAGCGGGCCCGAGGCGAAAATATTTCTGTTGCTGTACAAAATTTACCCATTTCAAGAACAGTTGCTTTTATTTATTATAGCTAACTCCCGCGCACCTCGATCCGCGGCGCCCCCTTCCCCTCAATATAATCCTTCGTGATCGTTACACTCCCGATCATATCGTCTTTTGGTATCTCGTACATGATATCCAGCATCAAATCCTCGATGATCGAGCGCAGCGCTCTCGCACCGGTCTTTTTCTTCGCCGCACGGGCAGCGATCGCCAGTACCGCATCATCCTCAAATTCCAGTTTGACTTCGTCCATCGAAAGCAATTTCTGGTACTGCTTGATGATCGCATTTTTCGGCTCTGTGAGTACCTTTACGAGAAGCCGCTCATCCATTTCTTCCAGAGAGTACACGATCGGAAGCCGCCCGATGAACTCAGGGATCAGGCCATATGCACGAATATCCTCCGTCTCCACATGGGAAAAAATATCACGGTCAGAATCAAAACGGTCTTTCAGATCCGCGCCAAATCCCATGCTTCCATGTTTGGTCAGCCTCTTCTTAATGATGTTTTCAAGCCCCGGAAATGCTCCGCCGCATATGAACAGGATATGGCTTGTATTGATCGTCGTCATGGGAACCATCGCATTTTTATTCGTAGCTCCTACGGGAACCTCTACATCCGCTCCCTCCAAAAGTTTCAATAACGCCTGCTGCACCGATTCGCCGCTCACGTCGCGCTGGTTCGCATTTTCTTTTTTCGCAAGTTTGTCGATTTCATCAATGTAGACGATTCCGCATTCCGCACGCTCCACATCGTTGTCCGCATTCGCAAGGAGTTTGGAAATCACACTCTCCACGTCATCGCCGATATATCCCGCCTCGGTAAGCGCTGTCGCATCTGTGATCGCTAAAGGCACATGAAGAAGCTTCGCCAGTGTCCTTACCAGATATGTCTTTCCGCTTCCTGTCGGCCCCAACATAAGCATGTTCGATTTTTCAATCTCCACATCGCCAAATGCCACAGAAAAATCGTTCTCTTCCTGCGCCTTTTCCGCCTCTTTCATGGCGATCACCCGTTTATAATGATTGTAAACCCCCACGGAGATCACTTTCTTTGCCTGCTCCTGCCCCATCACATATTCATCCAGATTTCCCTTGATGACATGCGGTGCCGGCAGCTTGTGGATATCAAGCACTGGCTCGACAGCCTTTTCCTTTTTCTTTTTAGGTTTCACAGAATGCTTCGCCTGCATCTCCTCCGGCATTCCGGCAAAAGGCGCGCCTAAATTGATGAACTCAATTCCCGGTATGTTCGGGAAGCCTGATGCGTTCGGGATTCCCGACGTACCCGGGATTCCCTGCACACCAATCTGATCAAACGTCTTTTGCATACAATCTGAACATATATTGATATTATTGGGAATGGTTATCATCTTTTCCACTTTGCTCTCCGGCCTGTGGCAGAGATAGCAGACCTTTTCATAGCCATCCCTTTTCTCTTGATTTTCTTTATTTTCAACATCGTCTGTTTTTATGATCTCCTCGCTCAAAGCCTTCCTCCATTTCTAACCTGCAGCGTCGGTTCAAATTCCAAAAGGAACTGCTATATATGATAACAGTTCCTTTATTATACATCATTTAATTGTAATAGTCAAAGACACATCTCATCGAATCTTACCACGGTACGATCTGATCGCCTCCATAATAAGAATCCCCGCCATATCCATACGGATTCTCATTATTATTTTCATTGCTGTCACGTCCCGGAACCCCATTGTCAGAACTATTTCCATTCTGATCGGTATCCAGTTCATCTAATGTCTCCGAGCTTTTCAGCGTAACTTTTACATCCTGTTCCTTATATTCGCCCTCTTGACTTCTTGCGATCGTGACCGTGATCTCGGTTCCTGCCTTTGTATTATTTACTTTATTCTGCACCTGCTCGATCGTCGAAATCTTCGTTCCGTTTATTTTCGTGATAATGTCGCCCTGCTTGATTCCCGCTTTCTTCGCTGCACCGCTGTCAGATACCTCCGACACAAACACGCCTACAGGGAAACCATATGCCTCGCTGAGTTCTTCGCTGATCGTCCGTCCCGAAATTCCGAGATATCCTTTTTCCTCATCTTTCAAAACTTCCCGGTTCATCAGTTCATTGATGATCGGAATGGCGTCACTCATCGGAATCGCATAGCCGATTCCCTCTACTTTTGTATCCGCATATTTTACGGAATTGATACCGATCACGTTTCCATTTGCGTCCAAAAGAGCGCCCCCGCTGTTTCCCGGATTGATCGCTGCATCGGTCTGTAAAAGCACCATCGTATTCGAAGAACCGGAATTGTCATCCCCGACTTCTACTTCACGGTCTTTTGCGCTGATATAACCGACGGTCACGGACTGTCCGTATCCCAGAGCATTTCCGATCGCGATCGCCATCTGGCCGACCTTCACATCCTCAGAATGTCCGAGGCTGGCAACCTTTATGCTCTTTTTCGTCTCATCCTTCAGATCGCTGACCTTGACAGAAATCACCGCAAGATCCGCTGTCGAATCCGTTCCTTTTACCGTCGCCTTTGCTGTCGTATCATCGATAAATGTAACCGTTATGCTGTCCGCACCGGCTACCACATGGTTATTTGTAACGATCAGCAGCTCGTTATTGTCCTCTTTTACGATAAATCCGGAACCCGCTCCCTCGGTCGGGTACTGTCCAAAATAAGAAGATACGGTACTCGTCTCGGTGATCGCAACGATCGAAGGCATGACCCTGTCGACGATTCCCGACACATCCCCCGGCCCTGCTGCCGCTCCGGACACTGCTCTTACCTCGGTGTTCTGCTCGGATGTGTCCACCGTATCGATCGTTCCCTTACTGCCCGATCCATTTCCAAACCCGGTAATCTTGACCAGTCCAAAAAAGCACACGCCAGCAACCACGCCAAATACCACTGCGGCTGCGATGACCCGTTTCATTCCGCCGCCATTCCGCTGTTTTCTTTCCTTCGGAGCTGACTGCTGCTCTGCCTTTACGTTCTGAAAACGGTACATATTGTCCGAAGAAGGCATCGGCTGCGGCCCCTGATCGGTCTGTCCGCTGTCCTGCTTTGTATAATCCGGCCGCCACGTACTCTGTGGCTGATCGTTCATCGTATTCTGTTCTTCATTTCTGTTATTATTTTCTTCATTCATTATGCAATCATCCTTTCGGTATGTTGATCTGATTCGATGTATTTTTTCCCCATCTCAAGTTGCATTATACATATCAAATGTGTTTAGTTTGTGAATATCTCATTTTTATATTGTGAAAATTAGTAAAATAACTTATAATCAAAGAAAGAACTAGCTTTTCATGAAAGGACGGAGTCTAAATTGATAAAAGGAAACCAGAAACTATTAAACGTCATCCGGTTTATCATTGATGTACTGATACTTGTATTTTCTTTTGTAGCCGCTTATAAATTGCGCTTTGATGAGGAATTTAGCTTCCTGATCCGTTACCAGATTATCGAGGAGCCGCTCGGCCTCTATGGCTCTCTGGAGGAATACATGCAAATGCTCTTTCTCCTCGTTCCATGCTACCTGTTTTCCTATTATATTTTCCATCTGTACGATCCCAAGCGGGTCACAAGTCGCAAATCCCAGATGTACAATATTTTCAAGGCAAATGTCGTCGGCATCCTGTACTGCACCGCCGGTCTTTATTTTATGAAAAGTGGGAATTATGCACGTCTTTTTATCATTATATTTGTAGGGATCAATTTTATTCTTGAACTTATTTTCCGTCTGCTCATCACGACGGTACTACGTCGTTTCCGCAAAAAAGGACACAATCTCAAGCACATTCTCCTTGTCGGGTACGGACGCTCAGCAGAGGGATATATCGACAGGATCTGCGCCCATCCCGAGTGGGGCTATGTGATCCACGGGATTCTGGACGACCGGAAGCGCAATGGAAAATCTTACCGAGATGTTCACGTCATCGGAGATATCGACGATCTGGAGGAGGTTCTGAACAACAACCCTTATGATGAAATTGCGATCACCCTCGGCATCGACCAGTACGAATGTCTGGAGAGCATCGTCGCCATCACGGAAAAATCGGGCGTACACACCAAATTTATACCGGATTATAACAACGTCATCCCAACCAGACCGTACACCGAAGATCTGGACGGACTTCCTGTCATACACGTAAGAAATGTCCCGCTCACCAACTCGTTCAACAAATTTGTCAAACGCGCGATCGATATCGCCGGCTCGATCTTCTGCATCGTGTTCTTTTCCATTCCGATGCTTATCGTCGCCATTATGATAAAAGCGACCTCCGAAGGCCCGCTCATCTTCAAACAGGAGCGCATCGGCCTCAATGGCAAACCGTTCCGGATGTATAAGTTCCGTTCGATGGAAATCCAAAAAGCTTCCGAAGAGAAAAAAGCTTGGACGACGCCGGATGATCCAAGAGTGACGCCGATCGGAAAGTTTATCCGTAAGACAAGTTTGGACGAGCTGCCACAGTTTTTCAATGTTCTCAAAGGGGATATGAGCATCGTCGGCCCCAGACCGGAACGCCCTTTCTTTGTCGAAAAATTTAAGGAAGAAATCCCCCGGTATATGATCAAGCATCAAGTCCGTCCGGGAATCACCGGCTGGGCTCAAGTAAATGGATACCGCGGAGATACTTCCATCCGTATGCGCATCGACTGCGATCTTTATTATATTGAAAACTGGTCTGTGATGCTGGATGTCAAAATCCTTCTGCTGACGGTAGTAAAAGGATTTGTCAACAAAAACGCTTACTAATCCTCAAGTTTTTTCTTGATAAATTCATCCCACCTGCCATCATCGTCATCCTCGTCTTCGTCCTCATCTTCCTCCGGCTCGCCAAAACGGTCAAGTTCTTCATTGTCCAGTATTTCGTCAAATACATCTGCCAATGCCTCCAGCGTATCGTCATCATCGATCTGGAGAAGCGTGATCTCAGGCTCGCCATTGTTGTCTTCAATCTCAATCCCAAAAAAGTAAATCTCTTCAATCTTCTCATCTACCGGTGTGAGTACTGCATAATCGTCTCCCTCCCACTCGAAAATGTACACAACCTCACACTCCAGTTGTGTACCATCCTCCAGTTCCAGAGAAACCTGCATCTCTTCTATATCATTAAAATCAAAATCCGCCACTTTGCGTCCTCCTGTTTTTAAATATTTTTGGCATCGTGACACAATCAGGCAAAAGCCGGTTATATGATCTTAACCGGCTTTTTTACTGCTTTGATATAAAAATCTCCTGTGTCACAATGCAGCTCCACGGTACGCCCAAAATTCAATCCCGTGTCTTCTGCGATCAAACGAATATTTAGTTTACTTAGCATCTGCTTTGCCGCAATGGTATTTCTGTCTCCAACGCTTCCCACGTTTGACATCTGGGCAACTGCAAACATCTTGGCACCGCCTGCAATTTTGGCAACCAGATTTCTCCGGTTCGCCCCTGCCATCGTCACACGTTTCAAAAGCTCTTGGATACCTGTATCCGCAAATTTTGCAATATTACTGTTGTTTGCTACCGCTGTACTGTCTGGCAACATATAATGAACCATCCCACCGATCTTGGATGCCGGATCATACAGGGTCAGCCCGATACACGAACCAAGTCCCACTGTTACTATTATATCAGATGCCCTACCAACATTTAAGTCTGCCATTCCAACTGTTATATTGCTCATGTTCACTACCTCTTACATTTCAAAACCTAATCCTTTCAAGATTTTATCGTACGACTGCTGTTCCGGCATTAAGATAAAGTATCCATTGATCATAACATCATCCCCAAATTCCGTCTCGATCAGCAGTGCATGGTCTCCGTATTGGCCAAATTCGATCGCCGGTACGCTGAGTACCGATGCCGCCATGTCGACTGCAAGATATGGAATTGATGGTGTAATAACAAGATTTGTCATCGTGGATAATGCAGACAGATACGATCCGGCAATGATATTGCCGATTTCCTTCAACGCCGACAGATCCATCTCGTCAAACTCCGCTTCATAAGAAGCATCCCGCATCATAAGCTTGTTGACAAGATACTGAGCCGAGTCTAATCTCATTAAAAACATCATGCTACCTTCAATATCCATCTGGATCTCCAGAAAGATACCGACAATGATCTCATCCTCCGGGCAGATCGCCGCCCCCAATTTTGAAACTTCAAGCAGCTCCACCTTCGGTACGTTCATGTCAACTCGGATTGAAAGCATCGAAGCAATCGCAGTCGTTGCATTTCCTGCCCCGATGTTCCCAAGTTCCTGAAGAACATCAACATACTTGTCATTGATTTCTAATAATGAATAATTGCTCATCAAACCCTCCACATATAAAAGTTCACTTAAGTTACCAGACCCTCGTTTTTTATTTTAATATATTTTTCTCCTCTTGACAAGGGTCACGGAAATAAAATCACCTCACAAATTCAAATATCTCTCCAATATTTCTGTCAGTTTTCCGAAATCAAAAGGTTTTGCCAGATGTTCATTCATCCCGGCCGCCTTTGCATCCCGGATATCCTCTGCAAAAGCATTTGCTGTCATCGCCACGATCGGCACTGTCTTTGCATCCGCCCGGTCGAGTTCACGGATCGCAGAGGTGGCATCATAGCCATTCATCACTGGCATCTGTACATCCATCAAAACAATATCGTAGTATCCATTTTCAGAGGCAGAGAACATATCCACTGCCACCTTTCCATTTTCAGCTTCTTCGATTTTGATTTCAGTCATTCCAAGAATTTCCCGGGCAATCTCGCGGTTCAACTCGATATCTTCTACCAAAAGCACCCGTTTGCCGGAATAATCCCTCTGCGTCACTTTTTCCAACTGGGAGTCTACACCCTCCTCAGCCTTACCATGCTTCAACTCATGGAACACTCTGGTGAGTCCCGATTTAAAGACCGGCTTGTTCAGGAAAGCATCCACACCGGCTTCCCTTGCTTCGATCTCAATCTCTGACCAGTCGTATGCAGAAAGAATGATAAGCGGAACCTCCGGGCCAACGACCTGACGGATCGCCCTCGCTGTGTCCAGACCATCCATCCCCGGCATTTTCCAATCAAGGATCACCGCATAAAAATCATCGTCTGCCTCATGCGTTTCGGTAACTCGCTCTACTGCCTCCTGACCGGAAAGCACCCACTCGCTGTTCATGCCGATCTCATCCAGCATCTTACATGTGGTCTCACAGGAAATCTGGTCATCATCCGCAACAAGCACCGGAAGACCGGTAAACTCATCATATGACAGTTCTTCTTTGTCCTGTAGTTTTAAGAATACCATAACGGTAAACTTAGAACCCTTTCCAAGTTCACTTTCCACTTGGATATGGCCGCCCATCATATGTATGATATTCTGGGTGATCGCCATGCCGAGACCGGTTCCCTGTATCTTACTGCTTCTGCTGTCCTCCGCCCGGGAGAATGGCTCAAAGATATGCTCGACATACTCCTCCGACATACCGATTCCATTATCCTCAAAGACAAACTCATAGCATCCGATCATGCGCTTGTTGGTCGGCTTTTCCCGTACCGTCAGCCGGAGTTTTCCGCCATCCGGCGTGTACTTGACCGCATTTCCCATGATATTTACAAATACCTGCTGGATCCGCAGCCGGTCGCCGATCACATCTTCATGCTCCATGTCAAGAATATGTACCTGAAGATCATGCCCATGCTCTTTGATCTGCGGCTGTACTATGATAAGCAGATCATTCAGCAGCTCGGAAAGATTCAAATCTTCCTCGGAAAGATTTATTTTTCCGGACTCGATCTTGCTCATATCCAGTACTTCATTGATCAAGCCGAGCAGATGTCTGCTGGAAGAAGTAATCTTCCCTAACGCATCCTGAACACGCTCTTTATCATCAACATGTGCCGCCGCGATCGCTGTCATACCGATGATCGCATTCATCGGCGTCCGAATGTCATGCGACATCTTGGACAGAAAATCGGACTTTGCATGGTTTGCCCTGTTCGCCGCCTCGAAGGCTTCCTCTAACGCCTTTTTCTTTTCAATCTCGTCGCGGGCGATCTCATCCACACAACGGAAACCTGCCACCACAATATGCTCATCTTCATTCGTGCTGACATCAACAAAATGCATCTCAAAATATTCCTGCTTTGCCGGATTTGGTTTTACCTGATAACGAACCGAAAAATCTTTGTCAGACTGAAAACGCTTTAAGATTTCTTCTCGCTGGGATGCCTTTCTGAAAATTTCCTGATACTCCGGAAGCACAAACGTATCCGCATACTGGCGCAATGTCTCAGAAAATACATGTGACTGTTTCGCTATATCCGTGACCTCTTCCCGCAGCCGGTCGGTAATATTTACGATCGTGTAACTGTCCTCGTCCAGATTTACATAATACACCGAAGCGTATTCGCGGCTGAGTGCCGCCATGATCCGTAACTGCTGTCTCTCTTTCTCCTGACTTTCGTAAAGCTCGGCGTGATGCTTTTTGCGGATCCGGTAAGCAAAACTGGCAACAATGATCCCCACTACGATCAATATGGAAAGAATGATCAGAACATCCCTTACCGGATACAGATAGTCGATCCAATCCGTATTTTGATAAGGCTTGTTCAGATTCTTATCGGTCACGTCGTTGATCTCCGTTTCCGTCAACGCCCTCAGAGATTTATTCATCACAGAGTACATGACCTTATCAATATCACTCAGGGCTGTCATGCAGGTGCCGGAAGTAAACCGGTAATTTTCCCACTGCACCAAATCCGAAAATCTTGCATTTTTAGACTGATAATTAAATTCAATCGTATTGATCAGCGTGGCATCTGCCTCTCCCCTTGACACAGCCAGAAGACAGTCTTTCGCAGTCCGGCAATAAATGATTTCTGCATTTTCAAAATCATCCGGCAGGTTATTGACCCAGTAAGAGCGCCCTCTCGTAAGCGCCACCCTCATCTTCTCATCTTTATGCATCTGATGATCGCTCTCGGTAATGAGAACGCTCTTATAGTCCATAAAAGAAGAGGTCGGTATAAAATCCTCGTCCTTTGCTGTGATGTTCCGCTGGGAGCCGACATAAAAATCGATCTTACCTGCCTTTACCAAATCTTTCCAATTATCATCGCGGCTGATCGGCATCAACTCAATGTTCAGTCCGGTCTTTTCCCCAACCTTCTGTAAAAGCTCAACATAAATCCCTTGATACGACCCATCAGACGCCACATAAGCCAATGGCTCTGTATGTTCATAGAAACCTATGGTAACTTTGGTTCCGTTTTCAATAAAAGCACGCTCTTCTGCGGTAAATGCAATATTTGTCCCATTGCTGTTCGGGCCTGTGATACAGCTTCCGAACACCTCGCCCACCAACTCAGGCGCATTCATCATGATCTGCTGCATCCCGCTGTTCAGTTCTGCCAAAAGCTCGGTATTTCCCTTTTTTACCGTATAGTAAAATGGCTCCGCCTCCAGTACGGATACCAGTTTGGAATCCGGTACTTCATTGGCTGCGCTGAATATCACCATGTCCACTTCACCGGCCTCAAGAGCCTTGATCTTATCTTCCATAGCGGTAATGTAAACAGCCTCATAAGAAAAACCATTCTTTTTTGCAAATGCCGCCAATTCCTCATTATTGACCGAATCTTCTGTCACTGCGATACGGGCTCCGTCAAATCCCTGATAATCCTCATAATGATAATTGCTGTCTCGTCTTGCAAAAAGTCCGGGAGCCATATACCCCGCAACCATCGAGGAAAAATCCATCGTCTCCTCACGCTCTTCCTTCCATGTCGTAGGCATAAGAAGATCAATGCCGCCATCCTGCAGCATCTGCACCGCTTCTGACCAGTCAGCTTTCACGTACTCGTATTCCCATTTATTGATTTCTGCCAGCCGGTCAAGATAGTCCTTGCAATACCCTGCCACATTCCCATCATCGTCAAAATACAGCAGTTCATTTACTCCGCATGGAATCCGCACGGTTCTCTTTTCCAAAGCTTTAACTGGCGCCGCATCCCAAACTAAAACAGAGAGCATGACCGCCGCCATAAAAACTAACACAAATCCGTATTTTCTCTGAAATGTTTTCATGTAATCCACCATCACCCGTTTTCTGCTAAACTAAGTCCGTCAAATAGATTTTATTCCTTAATCACGAATTTGTCAATGTGATTCTCTTGCCCTTTAAGCAATCATACAATTATATCATCATCCGGATTAAAGTTATCAAAATATTCCTGACGATTTCTTCTCAACTCATTTACCTCTTGACACATAAATACACAGCACAAATCATATCTCGGCTTATTGGTTCCAAGATTCTTTGGTTTTTCAAACTTAAGTGCCACGTTATAGTAGTTTATCAACACCCCATCTCGAGAAGCATCTGCAGCAAACAAATAAACATATTGACAACCAATGTATTTTTGAGTTTCATAAATAATTGGTGCAATATATTTCCAAAACATAACTTCACCCATTGGATGCTGAATACCATATGACTTCCACTTTTTCGTTATCAAATCATTTGCACAAAAATGAACTAATTCAATACCCGGATATGTATGCCCAACTCTGATAATTTGCTCATTTTGTTCGTGTTCCTTGTCATAATCAAGATTTTCCAGAAACTCCTGAGCCTGTTGAGTACTGATCTTAATATTTCTTTTTATTTGTTCAATGGAAATATCCTGCCCCGATCTAAAATTTTCAAGTATTTGAGTCGCAAACTCTTTTTCCTTTCCATTTGTACTGATTCCCTGAACAGCCCGTAATAACTCCTGAAGCTTTTTGACTTTTTTCTCAACAATCTTTTCATCCAATGGATCAAACAAGGCTCCACATTTTAATGAAAAAAATAATGCGATCTCACCTTCAGGAGATTTGATCAAATAATAAGCTGTCTTGCCTTCAACATCTTCATCCCATGCCAGATCATAAAGATAATCAACTAACAGACTGCCTTTTTCGCTGACAAAATTTCTGATCAAATTATGATTTTTCGGATTACTTGATAGACGTTCGCAAGAAAACGTTTCAATTACTCTCTTTTGTTTATCTGTAATTTTTCCCATATGCTTTTACACCTTATGCAAGCCCCAATCCATTCAACATTTTGCTTCTGGATTTAATTCTCTCAGCATCCGCTTTAATATCCTCAAGACACATTGGATAATCACTATTTTCCTCTTCTGGTATACCTATTCTGGAATTTTTCCAAGATATTTCTCCATGCGTCAATCTACTAAGACTCCATGAATCCTTTCCCGCGTATTCCTCCAACACTTTTTTTAATACCAAAGAACAATCTCCCATAAACTTCTCAGGTATAATAGTGATAAAAGTTCCGTCCTTATATGCACTTCGAATCTCCTTTAAGATCGGGCCATATTTCCAACCGTAAAATGTTGCGCTAAAAAGAGGCTCACCTGTTTGAATGAGGGATTCTCTTTGTGCAAAATACATTAATTTGTGTAATTTCATTTCATCAATCTGTTGGTTGTATTCCGAATAATATTCCTGTGCAATATGAGCCGCAACATTTAATACGTTTTCCATAATATACCTCACCTCTCTTGTATACATTCTCTTTCACCTATAGTATACCATATAATGATCTAAATGATAACTGTTTTTTTGACGAAGTTTTTCAACCACTACAATTCAAACCCTGAATGCATGATGATTTCCTTATTCCGTTTTTTCTAACAGCCGATCCTGCAACTCATAAAAAACAACCCTTTCCTTTACAACCCCTGACATACAACGGTTTGCAAGGAAGCGGATTTCCTTCTCCTCTAGCATCTGCATCACAAGTCCATCTGCCACATTCTCCTTAAATCCCTGAACCAGAAGGATTAGTTTAAGATTATCGAAAATGGTCAATTCCGAAATAAAGAGCCGCATCACATCATCCCGCCCAAATGCTTCTTCTGCTACATTTCTGCTCTCCCACTTTTTACAATTTAATAGGTAAATTAAAAATGTCATCAGCGCACCGACCAAAAGCATAACAACTGGAATCTCGGGGTAAATCCTCCAAAAAGCGGATGTTGTAAAAAAATTGGGTTCTGGCAGAAAAACTGCGCAAAAGGAAATGAGCCACATAACAAAAACGCCCCATACAAAGCAGGAGCAAAACCATCTGCGTAACTTCGCAGGAGGATTTCCGATATAAGCCAGATAGCGTTGTTCCTCTTGGCTCTTTTCCAACGCATGGCAAAACCAGAACACACCGCTTCCCACAGCCAGCCCCCAGAGAATCAGTAAAATGAACACTGGCAGCATTCCCGGCACCCGAAAGAAGTCACATTCCCTTTCTATGATCGTTGATACCGGTATCGCCCCTGCCATCTCCGCAAAATCCTTCGTTATTTTTTCCCTCACATCGGCAGTCGCAGAAAAAATTATCCCTGCTGCATATCTGTCATCCCAACCGATATCGTCTGAATCTACATACGAACAGTTGGCTTTCCGAAAATCAATGACGTACATCCCATCCTGATTCTCCAACAGATATGTCTCCAATTCATCGGGGTCATGCGCCCCATCTGAATAATAATACCAGTTGTCATCCAGTTCTTTCATAGGCTTCCACCGATAATGAATGGACAAGATGCTTAGCAAAATATATACCGTATATATACTGGCTATCGCAAAAAGAACGAGAAATAAAATAAGGTATCTTTTTTCTTTGGAATAAAATAGTTGTAATAGTTTGTTTTTCATAATTAAATCCTTTTCGTCTGCATGAATCCAATCACCCAGAAAACAACTCCTGCAATCAAAAATAGAGATTATAAAAAAAGAACACTGTCCCCTCCGCCCAAAACATCAGTTTCAGTGTTCTTTCTCATTCTCTATTTACTCTGGTTTTGTCCCGCCAGATTGATTCTGACCAGAGACTTGCGCAGAGCCAGTTCTGCCCTTGCCATATTGACATTGCCATCTGTACTCTTTATACGCCGCTCTGCACGGGTTCTCGCTTCGATCGCCCGGTTCATGTCGATCTCGTCCGGCCACTCGCAGGACTGGGCAAGAATCGTCACTTTATCCGGAAGGATTTCCAGAAATCCCTCTAAAACCGCTGCTTCCCGAATCCCACTGTCACCGGAAGACTCCGTGATCGTAAGAACACCGGGGGCTACGATCGAGGTAAGAGGTATATGGTCAGCATAAACACCGATATCACCCTCCGTCGTCGTAAGCTCCACCATTTCCACGTCCCCGGTATAGAAAACCCGCTCAGGTGAAATCACTTCCAACCGAAATTTTTTCAGCTCTGCCATATCTCATTCCTTTCTTACATATTGCCATTCCTTCATAAGTTCAGCTCTTCGCTATTTAAAGTTCAGCTCCGCTGAACTTTGGTTGCGCGGAAGTATATACAAATACCCCACAAGTTTGACTCTGTCAAACTTGCCTTGCCAGAAAATAGCGATAGCTATTTTCTGGCAATGACATCATCTATCGTTCCCGCATTCAAAAATGCACTTTCCGGAATGTCATCATGTTTGCCTTCCAGTATTTCCTTAAAGCCACGGATTGTCTCCGAAATCGGTACATACTTACCTTCCATACCAGTAAACTGCTCTGCCACAAAGAATGGCTGGGACAGATATCTCTGTACTTTTCTGGCACGGTTTACAAGCATTTTCTCATCCTCTGAAAGCTCGTCCATACCAAGGATCGCGATGATATCCTGCAGCTCTTTGTAACGCTGGAGGATTTCCTGCACCCCACGCGCCACCTGATAATGCTCGTCTCCTACAATACGAGGATCGAGGATACGGGAAGTCGAACCAAGCGGATCCACCGCCGGATAAATTCCAAGCTCTGAAATCGCACGGTCAAGCACCGTTGTCGCATCCAAATGTGCAAATGTCGTAGCCGGTGCCGGGTCTGTAAGGTCATCGGCCGGCACATATACCGCCTGCACGGATGTGATCGAACCGCTCTTTGTCGAAGTGATACGCTCCTGAAGCGCACCCATCTCCGTCTGCAGCGTCGGCTGGTATCCAACCGCACTCGGCATACGTCCAAGAAGTGCGGACACCTCAGAACCTGCCTGTGTGAATCGGAAAATGTTATCAATGAAAAGAAGGACGTCCTTTCCTGCCTTATCACGGAAATACTCCGCCATTGTAAGACCCGTAAGTCCTACTCGCATTCTCGCTCCCGGTGGCTCGTTCATCTGACCAAATACCATCGTCGTCTTATCGATAACGCCGGACTCGATCATTTCATAATAAAGGTCATTACCCTCTCTGGTACGCTCACCAACACCGGTAAATACCGAATATCCACCATGCTCTGTCGCAATGTTTGTGATCAACTCTTGGATCAAGACGGTCTTACCTACTCCGGCACCACCGAAAAGTCCGATCTTACCACCTTTCTGGTAAGGACAGAGAAGATCAACCACTTTGATACCTGTCTCAAGCATTTCTGCCTGTGTGGACTGCTCCTCAAATGCAGGCGCTTTCCTGTGGATCGGATGATACTCCTGTACCTTCGGCGGCTCTTTTTCGTCGATTGGATCGCCGAGGACATTAAACATCCTTCCAAGCGTATCTTCACCTACCGGCACCGTGATCGGGGCTCCTGTGGCTTCCGCCTCCATTCCTCTTACGAGTCCGTCTGTCGGCCCCATAGCAATACAGCGCACGGTATCATCACCAAGATGTTGGGCAACCTCTACAACAAGTTTTTCTCCCTCTTTTGTCGTAATATTTATCGCATCATAGATTTCCGGAAGCTTGCCTTCCTGAAACCGGATGTCAAGTACTGCACCAATAATCTGAGTGATCACTCCCGGGCTGTTTCCTGCTTTATTATCTGCCATCGTGATATTTTCACTCCTTTCTATATCTTGCAACTTTATTCGATCGCCGAAGCTCCGGCGACAATTTCTGTTAATTCCTGAGTGATTGCCGACTGTCTTGCACGGTTATACTGCAATCCAAGTTTGTCAATCATCTCCTCCGCATTGCTGGTTGCAGAATCCATTGCCTGCATTCTGGCTCCGTTTTCACTTGCCACTGCCTCTACCAATGCACCAAATATAAGGCTATTCATATACATTGGGATAATGTATCCCAGCGTCTCTGACTCCTCTGGCTCATAATTCATAAGTGCCTTCGCCCCACGGTTTGCGGCATCTTCACCGCCATCCTCCTGCGATGCTTCTGCCTTACTCATCTCCTCAATGTCCTCCTCCGAAAACGGAAGCATTTTGATGAGCGTAGGAATATGGGTCACTGTATTTTTGAACACGGTGTACGCCAGATACACTTCGTCGATCTCGCCATCCTCTAAAGCAGACATTACTGTTTTCCCGATGGATACCGCATCTCCAAACAATGGGTTATTCATCACTTCCGAATAATCCCCCCGGCACGAATAGCCATACCGCTGTACTGCCTCCATACCTTTTCGTCCGATTGGAAAAACGAGTGTATCTTCTTTGGAAAAGTCCCCCTGTGTGACAAGTTTTACGACATTGGAGTTATATCCGCCCGCCAGTCCACGGTTGGAACTGATCAGGATCACTCCTTTTTTCTTCGGGCCGTCTTTCTTTTTCTCCACCAAGAGAGGATGATCCAGATTCTGCGACTTTGACAGCATTCCTGAGACGGTCTCATACATCTTGTCAAAATATGGTTTTGTCTCCTCTGCCCGTCCCTTCGCATGCTGCAATTTCACCGTAGATACGAGTTTCATGGCTTTCGTGATCTGTGAAGTGCTTTGTATACTCGCCTTACGCCTTTTTATATCTCTCATTGAGGCCAATTTATATCACCTCTTTCACGCTTCATGAATAAACTGCTTCTTATATTCTTCGATTGCCTGAATCAGTTTCTTCTCTGTCGCATCGCTGATTTCCTTCTCGTCGCGGATCGCAGCCGGAACTTCCGAATATTTTGTATCAATAAACTCAAAGAGTCCTTTTTCAAAATTCAGAATATCTTCTACCGCAATATCCAGCAGATATTTATTCGTCGCTGCGTAAATGATGATAACCTGATACCATACCGGCAGTGGTGCATACTGACCCTGCTTAAGTATTTCACGGATTCTTTCACCCTGATCCAGCTTTTGCTTCGTATCGGCATCCAGATCCGAACCAAACTGCGAGAACGCCGCCAACTCACGATACTGTGCAAGCTCGATACGAATCGGCCCTGCAATCTTTTTCATCGCCTTGATCTGTGCCGAACCACCTACACGCGATACACTAAGTCCCGGGTTTACCGCCGGACGGAATCCGGAGTTGAACATCTCGGTCTCCAGATAGATCTGGCCATCCGTGATCGATATGACGTTTGTCGGAATATAGGCAGATACGTCTCCTGCCTGCGTCTCGATGATCGGAAGGGCTGTCAAGGAACCGCCTCCGAGTTTATCCGAGAGCTTTGCCGCACGCTCTAATAGTCTTGAGTGAAGATAAAATACATCTCCCGGATATGCCTCACGTCCCGGTGGACGACGAAGCAAAAGGGCAAGTGTACGATAAGCAGCCGCATGTTTGGTCAGATCATCGTATACGATAAGTACATCCTTTCCTGCTTCCATCCATTCCTCACCGATCGCACATCCGGCATAAGGTGCAATATACTGGAGAGGCGCGAGTTCGCTCGCTGTCGACGCCACGACTGTCGTATAGTCCATCGCACCATTATCCTCTAATGTCTTCACGATATTTGCTACGGTTGACGCTTTCTGCCCGATCGCTACATAGATACACAAAACATTCTGATCCTTCTGGTTCAGGATCGTATCCACTGCGATCGCCGTCTTACCGGTCTGTCTGTCTCCGATGATCAGCTCACGCTGTCCTCTTCCGATCGGCACCATCGAATCGATCGCCTTAATACCAGTCTGGAGTGGAGTATCCACGGATTTACGGGAAATAACACCGCTTGCCACACGCTCTACCGGCCTTACCTTTGTCGTATTGATCGGGCCTTTTCCATCGATTGGCTGTCCCAATGCGTTTACAACACGTCCCAACATCGCATCGCCGACCGGAACCGTAGCTACGCGTCCCGTCGTCTTTACCGTGTCGCCTTCATTTATGTTTGAGGCATCTCCAAGAAGAACTGCTCCGACATTGTCTTCCTCGAGATTCAGTACCATTCCGTAAATCTCGTTCGGGAACTCCAAAAGCTCTCCCTGCATCGCCTTCTCCAAGCCATGAATACGAGCGATACCGTCGGCAACCTGTATAACCGTTCCCACATCTGACACTTCAAACTCGGTACTGTATTTCTTTATTTCTTCTTTTATCACCGAACTAATTTCTTCAGGTCTTAAATTCATGTTCTACAAACACCTTCTTTCCTTGAAGTTATACCCTGACCTTACTTAAACTTCTCGTCATCTCTTCTAGCTTAGTCTGGATACTATTGTCCACAACCCTGTCACCGATCCGGATACGGATGCCCCCAAGCAGACTTCCGTCCACGAGATAATTCATCTCTAAGGTCTCATATCCAGACGTCCGGGTTAGCTTCTCTTCAATATTGGATTTCTGCATCTCGCTAAGCTCTCCCGGCGTTGTCACATAGACAACTCCGATTTTCTTATATTCTTTTGTTTCCCTCTGAAAATGATCCAATACGGACAAAATTTCGCCAAAGCGTCCCTTTTTCACCAAAATCTGGAGAAATCCCAACATAATATCGGACAGCTTACCTCCAAATACTTCATCGATCAGGGCAAGACTTTTTTCCTGAGTCATCTCAGGATGTGCCATAATATCCGTAAATTCTCCATTTTCCCTCAGTGCCGAGTCCATAAACCTTACTTCTTCCCATGTCTCGTCAAGTTTTCCTTCCTCGAGGGCAAGAGAAAATAAAGCATCTCCATAAACTTTAGAAACTAATTTTGCCATGTATCATCACCCATTTCCTTCAAAGTCTCGTCAATGAGCTGCGCCTGTTTATCCTCATCCATCGATGCTGCCACAAACCTCCCGGCCATAGCAGATGCCACCTGAACCATCTCTTGTTTCATCTCGTCGCGCACCTTGTTTTTCTCAAGCTCTACTTCTTTCTCAGCACGCACTTTGATCAGATGTGCCTCCTCCGATGCCTGATCCACAATTTCCTTCTCTTTATCAAGAGCTTTGCGTCTCGCATCTGCCAGCAGTTCTGCCGCCTCTGCATCTACTCCGGAAAGCTTCTCATCATACTTCGCCTTCATTTCCATTGCATCTGACTGAGCCTTTGACGCTTCGTCAAGCTGCCCTTGGATAAAGTCTTTCCTTTTCTGGATCAGTTTTCTGGCAGGATTGAAAAGCAAATATGAAAGTAAGATAAACAAAACCAACATGGCGATTAGTGTAATTCCCGTATCAACAAGTAGCTGCGAGTCTAATCCTAAGATTTTATCACCCATGTCTTCTCACCTTTCCTGCACAGGATTCTGTGCATTATTTTCTTTGTTACACCGGTACGTCGCCGCCCCGTGCATTGACTTACCCGCTCTTATCCGATCAATGGGTTTGCGAACAGTAAGATCATAGCTACTGCCAGACCGTAAAGACCTGTTGTCTCGGCAACCGCCTGTCCCAAAAGCATCGTAGACATGATGTCGCCCTTTGCACCCGGGTTACGTCCAACTGCCGAAGCACCGTAACCTGCTGCGATACCCTGTCCAACACCGGGTCCGATACCTGCGATAACTGCCAGTCCTGCTCCAATCGCTGAAGCTGCGCTAATTAAATCTGCTCCTGAAAAATTCATAATAATGTCCTCCTTAAAATTATATTGATTATAATGAAACTCATAAAACATCGCAAGAAATGAGGTGTCAGCCCACTTCCCGCACTCTCTTCATCGCAAGAAATGTGAAACATTTCTTGCCAAGCCCAAGAATAGGGCGTCAGCCCTATTCTTGGGCTTTGTCACCCGCCGCATTCGCCACAAATACCATCGTCAGCATCGTAAATACGTATGCCTGCAACGCACCCGAAAATACATCCATATAGGCATGGAGCGCAGCCGGCCAACCAAAAACTGTTATGAACGATGGAAGCAGTCCGTAGATCATAACAGTTTTTGGTTGGC